>JBCBJX010000051.1:0-21984 GCA_038522735.1 Pseudomonadota bacterium | reverse complement strand
ACGCGCGCCCTCCTCCGCCCGCGCGGCGGAAAGCGCGGCGAGCGCATCCGCGAAGGATGAGAGGACGGCGGCTCGCAGCGCGCCCATGTCCTCCTCCCCAGCTTCGGCGGAGACGAGGACGCCGCGCATGGCGAGGAGCGCTTCGGCGGCCGGCGGCGCGCAGTCGATCCGGGAGCGTACGGTCTCGATTGCAGCGACTGCGGCGTCGAGGGCCGTCTCATCGATCACAAGGGCCTGCGCCGCAGCGGATTTTTCAAGCGTCAGGCTGGCCGACACCGAACCGCGCGTCAGCGCCTTGGTGAGCGCCGCGCGGAGCTCGATCTCCAGCGCGTCGAGGGCGGAGGGAAGCCGGAAGCGCGGCTCGAGACCGCGGCCGTTGACGCTTTTCACTTCCCATACGAATGAGCGGCCAACTGCGGCGCCGTCGACGCGCGCGAAGCCCGTCATGCTCGCGACGGCGGCCTCAGTCATCGGCGTGATCGCTCGATGGCGCGCCAGCGTTCCACGTTTTTCAGGTGTTCCTGGTACGTGGAGGCGAAGGCGTGCCCGCCCGACCCGTCGGCGACGAAATAGAGAACGTCGGCGTCCGCCGGATTGAGCGTCGCTTCGATCGACGCGAGGCCCGGATTGGCTATCGGCGTCGGCGGCAGGCCGCGAATTTTGTAGGTGTTGTAAGGCGTCTCCCGGTCGATCTCGGACCGCCGGAGACCGCGGCCGAGCGGCTCGCCGCCGGTCAGCCCGTAGATGATGGTCGGGTCGCTTTCGAGGCGCATGCGCTTCTTCAGGCGGTTGACGAAGACCGCAGCGACCATGCGGCGTTCGGACGGAACCGCGGTCTCCTTCTCCACGATGGAGGCGAGGATGAGCGCCTCGTCCCTGGTGTTGAACGGAAGGTCGTCCGCCCGCAGATCCCAGGCGGCGTCGAGGGCTTCGGTCTGGGCGTCCATCATGCGGCGGACGAGGTCGTCGCGCTTTTCGCCGCGGGCGTGGGCGTATGTCTCCGGCAGCAGCCGGCCCTCGCCGGGGTCGAGCGTAACCTCGCCGTCCAGCGTATCGTCGGCGGCGATGATCGCGAGGGCCTGGCGGGTGGTGACGCCCTCCGGGATGGTCACGGTATGCAGGACCGGCCGGCCGTCGACCAGAATATCGACCACGTCCGACACGCTCGCGCCCGCCGGGATCTCGTACTCGCCGGCCCGCACGGACTGCTCCGCCTGCTGAAGTTTGACGGCGATCTTGAAGAGAAGCGCCGAGCGGACGACGCCGTCCGCCTCCAGCTTGTCGGCGATCGCGCCGACGGACGAGCCGGGCGCGAGTTCGACGATCTGCGGCTCGGTCGTCGGGCCGTCGGCGTCAAGCGCGCGATCGACCGCGAACCAGCCGCCCGCGAGGCCTGCGACGCTAAGGGCCGCGAGCGCCGCCAGCCCGAAAAGAAATCCCCGCATGGAGCTCAGCCCCTCCGTCGCCTCGCGCCGTGACCCGCCCGTCTCCAGCGCCGGTTTTCTACGTCCGAAACGCTAACGATCCCTGCCTGCGGCGTCGACGGCCCCACCCCCTAAACCGCGCCGAACACGACCGAAGCGTTGGTGCCGCCGAAGCCGAAGGAGTTTGAGAGCGCCGCCTTGATCGGCTTTTCGACCGGCCGGTTGGCGCAGAGCTCGATGGCCGTGTCGACGGACGGGTTGTCCAGATTGATCGTCGGCGGCGCGATCCCGTCGCGCATGGCGAGGAGCGTGAAGATCGACTCGACCGCGCCGGCCGCGCCGAGCAGGTGCCCGATCGAGGACTTGGTCGAGGACATGACCAGCCCGTTCGTCGCCCCGCCGAACAGACGCTCGACGGCCCGCAACTCGATTTCATCGCCCTTCGGCGTCGAGGTGCCGTGGGCGTTCACGTAGCCGACGTCCTCCGGCGACAGCCCCGCCCGGGCGAGCGCTGCTTTCATGGCCCGGTAGCCGCCATCGCCGTCCTCTGACGGCGCGGTGATGTGGAAAGCGTCGCCGGACATGCCATAGCCGATGACTTCGCCATAGATGCGTGCGCCGCGCCCCTTGGCTCGCTCGTATTCTTCAACCACGACGATGCCCGAGCCTTCCGACATGACGAAGCCGTCCCGGTCCTTGTCATAGGGGCGCGAGGCGCGCGTCGGGTCGTCGTTGAAGCCGGTCGAGAGCGCCCGGGCGGCGCCGAAGCCGGTCAGGCCGAGGCGGCAGACAGGGCTCTCGGCGCCGCCGGCGAACATCACGTCCGCGTCGCCGAGCATGACCATCCGAGCCGCATCGCCGATGGCGTGGGCTCCCGACGAGCAGGCCGTCACGACGGCGTGGTTCGGACCTTTAAGGCCGAGCTCGATCGAGACATGTCCCGAGGCGAGGTTGATCAGCCGCCCTGGAATGAAGAACGGGCTGACCCGCCGCGGTCCCTTCTCATGGAGAACGATGGCGGCGTCCTCGATGCCTGGAATGCCGCCGATGCCGGAACCGATGATGACGCCGGCCCGTTCGCGCTCTTCGTCCGTTTTCAGTTCGAGGCCGGCGTCGGTCATCGCCATTTTGGCCGCGGCGAGCGCGAAGACGATGAAATCATCGACCTTGCGCTGCTCTTTCGGCTCCATGAAGAGGTCGGAATCGAAAGCGGCGTCGCCCGCCGCGTCGCCGCCGGCGTACCCGTTTTTTCGGGGGATTTCGCCGGCGATGCGGCAGGCGAGATCGGACGTCTCGATCTTCTCGACGCGCCCGATGCCGGACTCGCCTTCGAGGAGCCGGTGCCAGACCGCATCGCAGCCGACGCCGAGGGGGGTGACAAGACCTACGCCGGTGACGACCGCCCGTTTCATGATCCGCATCTCCTTAAGACCGGGCGCAGCGGCGAGCTTCACGTCTCTCCGCGCGCGTCATGCGAGGCGGACGCCTCTTCGGACCTGTGAATGTCCGCGGCGCCGACGCGCCGCGGAAAGCCGGCGGTCCGGCCGGCGAGACGCTTACTTCGCGTTTTCCTCGATGTATTTCACCGCGTCGCCGACGGTCTGGATCGTCTCCGCGGCGTCATCCGGAATCTCAAGATCGAACTCTTCTTCGAAGGCCATGACGAGTTCAACGATGTCGAGGCTGTCGGCGCCGAGATCGTCGATGAAGCTCGCTTTCGCCTCGACCTTGCCGGCGTCCACGTCCAGGTGTTCGACGACGATTTTCTTCACGCGTTCAGCGATGTCCGACATGCTCGCTCCTTCAGGCTGAAACAGATTGATCCGCGGGTCTGATCTTCGTTTTCCCGCGAAAGGGATCGGCTGTGGCGATTAAGCCATATCGAGAGGGGACGCAACGATGGGCGACGGCCCCCTTTTCGGCCTCAAATCATGGCCATGCCGCCGTTCACGTGCAGGGTCTGACCGGTGACGTATCCGCCCTCGCCAGACGAGAGATAGACGATCGCGGCGGCGACATCGTCAGGCGCCCCCATCGCACCCGCCGGGATGCGGGGCAGGATCTGGCTCTGCTGCTCTTCGGTGAGCACGTCGGTCATCGCCGTCTTGATGAAACCCGGCGCGACGCAGTTCACGGTGACGCCGCGGCTAGCGACCTCCTGCGCCAGCGACTTCGACATGCCGATCATGCCCGCCTTGGAGGCGGCGTAGTTCCCCTGCCCCGGATTGCCCGTGACGCCGACCACCGACGTCACGCCGACGATGCGGCCGAAGCGGCGTTTCATCATGCCGCGCAGGCAGGCTTTGGAGAGGCGGAAGTAGGAGGTGAGGTTGGTGGCGATCACATCATCCCACTCCTCCTCCTTCATCCGCACAAAGATATTGTCTTTCGTCACGCCGGCGTTGGCGATGAGGATGTCGAGTCCGCCGGAGGCCGCCTTATCGCCGAGGGCCTCTTCGGCCTGTTTCGGCAATGCATCGACGGCGGCGAGATCGGAGAGATCGCAGGGCGCGACAACGGCGCGATCGCCGAGATCGGCGGCGAGGGCCTCCAGCTTCTCAACGCGCCGGCCCGAAAGGGCGACCGCGGCGCCCCGGGCGTAGAGCGCTCTTGCGACGGCTTCGCCGATGCCCCCCGTGGCGCCGGTGACGAGAGCGGATTTTCCTGTGAGATCGAACATGACATGCAGCCTTTCGTTCGTGCGGCCGTCCTTCGCGACGCCGCTTCGCGGCTCCTCAGGACGAAGATGGGATGCGGAGCTTCGTCCTGAGGAACGCGCCGCAGGCGCGCGTCACGAAGGACGGCGCGCGCTAGAGCTTTGAGAACGCTTCGATGTCAGCCGGCGAACCGACATTCGCTACGACCACGTCCCGCTCGACTTTCTTGATCAGCCCCGAGAGCACCTTGCCCGTTCCGACCTCGACGAACTGATCGACGCCGGCGGCGAGCATCGCCCGCACGCTTTCCGTCCAGCGCACGCGCCCCGTCACCTGCTTCACGAGGAGATTGCGGATCTCAGCCGGATCCGAGGTCGGAGCGGCCGTGACGTTCGCCATCACCGGCGCCGCGGGCGCGGAGATCGACGCGTCCTGAAGCGCCTCGGCCATCCGCTCCGCGGCTGGCTGCATCAGCGAGGAGTGGAAGGGCGCTGAGACCGGCAGCGGCACCGCGCGCTTCGCGCCGGCCTCCTTCAGCGCCGCCGAGGCCGCCTCCACGGCCGCCGTAGCGCCGGAGATCACCACCTGACCCGGGCAGTTGTCGTTCGCGATTTCGACGGTTCCCTCGACGCCGGCGAGCACCCCGGCGACTTTCTCCAGATCAAGTCCGAGGATCGCCGCCATGGCGCCCTCGCCGACAGGAACCGCCGCCTGCATCGCCTCGCCGCGGATGCGCAAGAGCCGCGCGGTTTCTGAAAGCGAAATCGCGCCCGCCGCACAGAGGGCGGAGTATTCTCCAAGGGAGTGACCCGCTACGAAAGCGGCTTTCGAGACGTCCGCCCCCGCCTCTTTCTCCAAAACCCGCATGGCGGCGACGGAGTGCGCCATCAGCGCCGGCTGGGTGTTTGCGGTGAGGCGAAGGTCGTCCTCCGGCCCGTCCCAAATCAGCTGAGAGAGCTTCTGGCCGAGGGCGTCGTCGATTTCCTCGAAAACCTCGCGCGCGAGCGGGAACGCATCGGCGAGGTCCTGGCCCATGCCGACCGCCTGGCTCCCTTGCCCCGGAAACACATACGCCCGCGCCATCGGCTCCTCCGTCGTTCGTCCCGCGATGGCCGACGGGTCTAGGCGGCGGCGGGGACAAGGGCAATGGGGGCTCTAAGCCGCCGCCCGCGCGCGCACCCACGCGTCGAACCGGGCGATGCCGGCCGCGGCGGCGACCATGCCGGCGCCGCCGACGAGAAGGGTCAGCGCGTTGGCGCCGAGGGTCTCGAAGAACTGCGTATAGGCGTGGATCGAGAGGAACACGATCGACGTGTTGGCGAGGAAGCGCCGGCCGTCGCGCGTCCCGAACCAAATACCGGCGGCGCAGACGACGAGCCATCCAAGCGAAAAAACAACTTCCGGCACGTGGACCGCCTGGTCCCGCCATTCGCGGGCCGCGGCCCAGTCGTCGCCGGCGGCCCAGAGCTCGCCGACATAGTCCCCCCAGAGGGAGCCGACCCAGAAAGCAAGGTGGATCATGAACACAGACACCCGGGCGGCGACCGTGAGAAGCAGCCGCCGGCTCTCGCCGAGGCGCCGGCGCGCCCAGTAAAGCGTAAGAGCGAGCGCGGTGAAGACGAGGACGGATATCGTCGCCTCACGGACGAACAGCGTATAGCTCGCGAACCCGTAAGCCGTCCCCGACCCGACCCAGGCCCCGAGGGCGAGAGGCGCGAGGGCGGCGAGGAAGGCCTGACGGAAAAGGGTCGCTCCGCCCACGAACATGGCGAGGGAAATCGGATGGACGAGCCATTGCGCCCCCTCCGGCCACGTTTCAGCCCCCTGCCACGCCGCCCAGCCGGAGACGCCGACAGCGCCCATGATGACAAGCCCGTGGGCGAGCACCCGCCAGCTTTCACCGCCGCGAAAGTAAATCGCGGCTCCGCCGCCAAGCGCCGCCAGCGCGAGCGTCAGCCCGGTCCCCGGCGAAGGCTCCAAAGCGATGACGCCGGCTGCGACGGCGAGCGCGCCGATGATGAGCAGCACGTTGGCGACGATCTGAAGCCCCGATCTTGGCTCTGCGAGGGCGGCGAGGCGCTCGGCGTCCTCCGCCGAGAGCGCCCCGGCGGCCTGCAGCTTCTCCAGGTCGAGGGTGATTTTCATGGGGCGATCCCCGCTGCGACGACCGAAGCCGAGCGCGTTCGCAGGCCGTTGTCCACGGGTCGAGAGGCGGGCCGAGCGCCTTGACTTCAGGACGGAAAAAGCGTTCCTCCAGCGCTCGCGCACAGGCGCGGTCCGGGAGCGTGAAGCTCGCGCGGTTTTCGCCGCACCTGCCCCGGCTCAATCCAAACTCATTTACGCCCATTCACGCGGGTCGTTTTCTGTGACCCGCGCCCGCGCCGTCCCCTGAACACATGAGGGGCCCGGCCGCGCGCCCTGTTGCGCTGCGATCAGCGCGAGAAAGATTTTTCGTGACCGACTTTCAATCCCTGAACCTCGCCGCGCCGGTGGCGAAAGCCCTGAAGGCCGAAGGCTATGAGACGCCGACGCCGATCCAGTCCCAGGCGATCCCGCCCGCCCTTGAGGGCCGCGACATCCTCGGCGTCGCCCAGACCGGCACCGGGAAGACCGCCGCCTTCTCCCTGCCCCTGCTCGACCGCCTCGCCCGGGATCGCCGCGAGCCGGAGGAACGCTCAGCGCGCGTCCTCGTCCTCGCTCCGACACGGGAACTCGCCGCGCAGATCGCGGAGGCCGTTCGCGGCTACGGCGTCTTCCTCGCCGTCCGGGTCGAGGCCGTCTTCGGAGGCGTGCCGTCCGGCAAGCAGGCCAAGAAGCTGAAGAACGGCGTCGACATCCTCGTCGCGACGCCCGGGCGCCTCCTCGACCTCGTCGATCAGAACGCGCTCCGCCTCGACCGCATCGAGGCGCTCGTCCTCGATGAAGCGGACCAGATGATGGACCTCGGCTTCATTCATCCCTTGAAAAAAATCGTCCGCATGCTGCCGCGCGAGCGCCAGACGATGTTCTTCTCCGCGACCATGCCGAAGGCGATCGAGGAGTTGGCGGACCAGTTCGTTCGCAAACCTGTCCGCGTCTCCGTCGCGCCGCAGGCGACGACCGCCGAGCGGGTGGCGCAGTCAGTGATTTTCGCGCCGCAGAAGCTGAAGCCCGCCATCCTCGCCCGCAAGCTTTCGGAGCTGCCCGTGGAGCGCGCGATCGTCTTCACCCGCACCAAACACGGCGCCGACCGGGTGGTCCGTCAGCTCGGGCAGGCGGGGATCGACGCCCTCGCGATCCACGGCAACAAGACCCAGAGCCAACGCCAGAAGGCCCTCGCGGCCTTCCGTTCGGCCAGAACGCCGATCCTCGTTGCAACGGACATCGCCGCCCGCGGCATCGACGTCTCGGGCGTCAGCCACGTTTTCAACTACGAACTCCCGAACGTACCGGAACAGTACGTACACCGCATCGGCCGCACAGCACGGGCGGGCGCTGAAGGCGTCGCGATCTCCCTCTGCGCCAACGACGAGCGGGCGTACATGAAGGCGATCGAGCGGACGACGCGCCAGCGCGTGCCCTCGGAGCCGATCCCGCAGGGTCTGGAAATCCCCGAGGAGCCGGCCAACGAACCCCGCGAAGACCGTCCGACGCGCGGCGACGGCCGCCGCCCCGACGCTCGAAATCGCTCAGGGCGCCCCCGGCGATCGACCAATGACGGACGGTCGGGCGTGAAGCAGGATCGCAGCGAGCGGCCGGTCCGGGCCGAACGCGCCGCAGCGGACGCGGCCGAGCAGCCGCCCCGGAACACTGCCGAGCGATCGACCGGTCAGCGCCAGGAGGGCGCGGGTACGGATCAACGCCCGCCCCGCAAGCCGCGCCCGGCTCCACGCGGACATCACGCAGCGGACGCGCCGCAGGACCGCCCGACCGGCAAGAAGCCGCACCGCAAGGGTCAAAACCGCAGGAAGCCCGCCGACGGACGGCCGC
This sequence comes from Pseudomonadota bacterium, assembly GCA_038522735.1. Lineage (GTDB taxonomy): Bacteria > Pseudomonadota > Alphaproteobacteria > Caulobacterales > Parvularculaceae > JBCBJX01. The sequence goes on along the minus strand of JBCBJX010000051.1, from coordinate 13,934 downwards.
AGCGCCGGGGCGGCCCGGCTAACGGTCGTAAAGATAGCGCCGGCAACGTTTCCGCACGCCCTCGGTGACCTCGTCGGACCGGTCCTTGAGGCCGTTGCGCATGGCGCGGCTCATGCCGAGAGCGAGGGTCGCGCGACTGACGTCGCTCCAGTCGTGGTCGCCCTCCTTGCGGACGATCGCGGCGGCGAAATTCAGTTCTTCAATCGAATAGACCCGCTCGATTTCGCGCAGATAGCACCGGCAGACGCCGACATTCTGTCCAGGCTCGCGACGGCAGAAATCGACCAGCGGTTCGCGCGCATCGGCCCATGTCGGCGGAGAGACCGCCTCGGAATACTCAGGGCTCCGCTGGATGAAGTCGGCGGCGATCAGTCCGAGGCCGATGGCGACGGCGATGGCGATAACGGTCGCGCGCATGTCCACGGGGTTTTCGCTCCGACGACTGTGCGATCAGTCTCGCGCGAAGGGCTTACCGCCCGGTTGCCGCGACGCTCGGAAAGCGGCGGCTTCGCGAACGTCCGGAACGGCCGTCTTCGACGGCCGGCGAACGGCTCGACGTCAGCCGCGGCGGACCCTGTATTCAGCGTTGCAGGCGTCGATTGAGCCGTCCCGGCCGGCCCTTGCGACGCGTCGCGTCACCGCCCGGATCTCCGGATTTTTAAGGCCCGTCTCCGCCCTCACCGCCCGTCGCTCTGCTGGCGTCACCTCAAAGCCTTCCATCACCGCCTCGCCGCCATAGCGGTCGATCAGGTAGGCGAAGACCGAGAGGTCGCGCTCGGTCATGTCCCCGGACCACGCGTCGATAACGCAATCGCAATGCGCGTTCGTCGCGCCGCGATGAATACGGGTGCAGGCGCGGGTGAGGTCTGAGCGCGCGTCCCGCCAGTCATGGCCGTCGAGCGGCGCCGGCGTATGGTTTTCCCGCGCATGGGCGATGAGGCCCGCGACCGCGAAGCCTCCGGCGGCGAGGATCATCTGCGCAGGTCGGACCATGGGCGCCTCCCTCAACACCGGGGCGATGTTCCCCGCCGAAGCTTTCCGAAACCTTTCGCGCTGGACTTCGCGCAGCTCTTTCGCTAGCTAGCGCGCTTCGCCGAACAGCGGTCGAGGACGGGGGCTCGCCCCCCGCGCACGGGATGGTCCCGCTTCTTTCGATCCGCAGGCGCGCCCCGTCCGGCCGGTCCCGCGCGTCTCCGCTGTCGAGAACAAGGAGCCGCGACGCCCATGGCGTATTACGAGCACGTCTATATCGCGCGTCAGGACATCTCGCCCGCCCAGGTCGAGGTGCTGACCGAAGAACTTGAAAAGATCCTCACCGAGAACGGCGCGAAGGTCGAACGCCAGGAATACTGGGGCCTGCGCAATCTTCAGTACAAGATCAAAAAGAACCGGAAAGGACACTACAGCCTCTTCCATATCTCCGGGTCTCACACCGCTGTCGAGGAGATGGAGCGGCGGATGAAGATCAATGAAGACGTTCTGCGCTACATGACCGTGCGCGTCGATGAACTGCCGACCAAACCCTCGCCCGTGATGAGCCGTCGCGACCGCGACGATGATCGTCGCGACCGGGGCGACCGGGGCGACAGAGGCGATCGCGGAGACCGGGGCGACCGCGGTCCGCGCGACGGCGAACGCCGCGAACGTCGCGATCGCAATTAAGGAGAGAAATTCATGCGCAAACCTTTCATGCGTCGCCGCAAAACCTGCCCGTTCTCCGGCGAAAAAGCGCCGAAGATCGACTATAAGGACCCGAAGCTTCTGCAGCGTTACGTCTCCGAGCGCGGCAAGATCGTCCCGGCCCGGATTTCCGCCGTTTCCCACAAAAAGCAGCGCGAGCTCGCGCGCGCCATCAAGCGCGCACGCTACCTCGCTCTTCTGCCCTACGTTGCGGAGTAAGCCGTCATGCAGGTTATTCTCCTTGAACGGATCGAGAAGCTCGGCGCCCTCGGCGATGTCGTGAGCGTGAAGCCCGGCTACGCCCGCAACTATCTCCTGCCGCGTGAAAAAGCGCTTCGCGCGACGGAAGCGAACAAGAAGCTCTTCGAAGCCCGTCGCGCCCAGATCGAAGCGGAGAACGAGAAAAAGAAGACCGACGCGGAAGGCGTCGTTGGGAGCCTCGACGGCAAGCAGTTCGTTCTCATCCGCTCGGCGTCGGAATCCGGCCAGCTCTACGGCTCGGTCTCGACGCGGGACATCGCGAAGGTCGCCTCGGAAAGCGGCGCGTCGGTGAACCGCAACCAGGTGCAGCTCGACAACCCGATCAAGACCCTCGGCCTCTTCCCGGTGAAGATCCGTCTTCATGCGGAAGTCGCGGTCGGCGTCGAGATCATCATCGCGCGCTCCGCCGATGAAGCAGAGCGCATCGCCGCCGGCGAGAATATCTACGCGACGGAAGAAGACGAGCCGGAAGAGGATGACCTCGACCAGTTCGAGAGCGACGTCGCAGCGGCGAGCCTCCTCGAAAGCGAGGGCGAGACGGCGGAGGGCGCCTCCGCGGATGTCGAAGAACCGAAAGACGCCTGAGCGTTTTCGGCTTTTCCACAGTCTACGAATGAAAAATCAGCCGGCCCTCTAGCGGGGCCGGCTTTTTCATGGTTAACGTGCGCGAATGCCCGACGGTTCGCTTCCCGTAACGACCTCCCAAGGCGCTCCTGATACGCTGCCTTACAACATCGACGCCGAGCAGAACGTTCTCGGCGCGATCCTGTTCGACAACGAGGTCTACAACCGCATCTCCGGCTATCTGAAGGCGGAGCACTTCTACGATCCGGTCCACCGGGCGATCTTCCACGCCGCCTCGAGCCTCATCGATTCAGGCCGCCTCGCCTCCCCGGTCACCCTGTCGAGTTATCTCGCCGGCGACCCGACCGTGGAAGCCGAGGGGGGCAAGGACTATCTTGTCGAGATCGCGACAAACGTTCCGACCACGACGAGCGCGCCGGAATACGCGCGGGTCGTTTTCGATCTCTCCGTACAGCGCGGACTGATCGGGCTCGGTCAGGAGATCGTTGAGCGCGCCCGCGTCGCCGATGTAGACGACGATCCCCAGCGCCAGATCGAGGAGGCCGAGCGCGCCCTTTACGGCCTCGCCGAAACCGGCCGCTTCGGCGGCGGCTTCAAGACGTTCAAGAGCGCCCTCGCCCAGGCGATCGACACCGCAGCGGCCGCGAAAGACCGCGAAGGCGGCCTCGCCGGCACGGCGACCGGCTTCATCGACCTCGATCGCCGGCTCGGCGGTCTGCACCCGTCGGATCTTCTGATCCTCGCGGGACGCCCCTCCATGGGGAAAACCTCCCTCGCCACGAACCTTGCGGTGAACGTCGCCCGCGCCTTCCGCACCGAAACGGGCGCGGACGGGCTGACGCGCGTTTCAGCGGGCGGGGTCGTCGGGTTCTTCTCACTGGAGATGTCCGCCGAACAGCTCGCCATGCGGATCATCGCGGAGGTGTCCGGCGTGTCCTCTGATAAGATCCGCCGCGGCGACGTCTCCCATGACGAATTTCAGCGCGTCCACGACGCCGCGGAGGAACTGCAGCAGATCCCTCTTCATATTGACGATACGGGCGGCATCTCCATCGCCCAGCTCGCGGCGCGGGCGCGGCGGCTGAAACGCCAGCACGGCCTCAACCTCATCGTCGTCGATTATCTCCAACTCGTCACCGGCTCCGGCCGCACCGACGGTCGGGTGCAGGAGGTAAGCCAGATCTCACAGGGGCTGAAAGCGCTCGCGAAGGAGCTCGACGTGCCGCTCATCGCCCTCTCCCAGCTTTCGCGGCAGGTGGAGGCGCGCGACGACAAGCGCCCGCAGCTCGCGGACCTTCGGGAGTCCGGGTCGATAGAGCAGGATGCGGACATCGTCATGTTCGTCTATCGCGAGGAGTATTACCTCCGCCGCACGGAGCCGCGCGAAGGCTCCGCTGAATACGCGACCTGGCTGACGAATATGGAAGAGGCCCATGGCCTCGCGGAGGTCATCGTCGGCAAACAACGCCACGGACCCATCGGCACCGTGAAGCTCTCCTTCGACGAGACGCTCACCAAGTTCTCCAACCTCGCGGAGCCCCAGCGCTATTCCGCCGGCGGCGGAGAATTTTAAGGCGCGGGCGCGTAGGCCGCGCCCGCCGTCGCCAGCGCCTCGTTGAAGGCGGCCAGCGGGCCTTCGCCGATCTCGTCGAGAGCCGCGCGCCGCTCCGTCCACTGAGCGGAGAGATCGGCGAGCCGCTCCTTGGCCCCTTCCGTGACCGGCGCGTCGGCGCGGTCCATGGCGTCGATGAGATGACGGATCTGGACGTCCAGCATGTTCGGCCAGTTGATGTCGTCGTCGTAAGTCTCGTGCTTCGGCTGGGTGACGGTCGCGATCCACGCCTCCAGCGCGCCTGAGGCCTCCTCGCCGAGGCGCGCGATCGTCTCGGCGTCCTCGTGATCGGCCGTCAGCTCCGTCTGCGCTGCAATCTGGGCCTGCGCCGCGCGAGCCTTGTCTACGGCCGTCAGCAGCGCCTTGAGCAGGCTCGAGGCTTCACCGAGCTTCGCTCCGAGGTCGGCGTAGGCCTCGTCGGGCGCCGTAGCGCGAGGATCGGGCGCGACGACGATCTCGGTCGTCGCCCTCTCCTCGCCGAGCGCGATCTCCGCCGTATACGTCCCGGGGAGAACTCGCGGGCCCTCGAGCCCGGCGAAGATGCGCACGCCCTCCGCGCACGGGTAAGCCCCGCGCTGCAGGTCCCATGTCCAGATATTGAGCCCCGGTTTCGGCTCCGGCGTCTTGATCGTCACAGGGCTGCGGGGATCGGCGCTCCGCTCCCGGCAGAGATCGTTTTCGGATTTTTCGTTCGTATAGGACCGGATCAACGCTCCCTCCGCATCGAGAATGCGGATCATCAGATCTGCGTCGTCGAGATCGACGTCTTCGCCTATGAAGAATGCGATGCGCGCTCCGCCGGGCTTCGCGGCGGCGGTCGGGTCGCCGGCGCCCGCGTTTCCTTCGCCGCCGGAGCGCCGGACGGCGACCGGCGCCTTGAAGGCGAAAAGCGCGCTCTCCGCCGCCGCGTCGGCCTGTCGGAGGAATTCAAGATCGTCGAGGATCCAGAAACCGCGCCCCTGGGTCGCGGCGACAAGATCGTCCTGCCGGAAAGTCATGTCCGTGATCGGAACCGCGGGCATGTTGAGATCGACCGGCGTCCAGCCGTCCGCGCCGCCGGAAAAGCTGACGAACGCGCCCGCCTCGGTTCCTGCGACCAGCAGCCCGGCGCGGCCGGGATCCTCGCGGACGACCCGGACGAACGCCTCGTCCGGCAGCCCCTTATCGAGCCGCGTCCACGACCGGCCGTAATTCTCGGTTTTGTAGATATACGGAGCGAAGTCGTTCATCTTGTAGCCTGTCGCCGCAAGATAGGCGGTCGCCGGGTCATGGGGCGAGACCTCGATGGCGTTGATATGCGCCTCGCCGACGCCCCGAGGCGTCACGTTGCGCCAGTTTTTCCCACCGTCGCGCGTCAGATGAACGAGACCGTCGTCGGAGCCGACCCAGACGACGCCCGCCGTGTGCGGGCTTTCGACGATCGAGAAAATCGTGTTGTAGGTTTCCGCGCCCGCCTGTTCGTTGGTGATCGGTCCGCCGTTGAGGCCCTGCTTCTCAGGATCGTTCTTTGTGAGGTCGTCGGAGATCTCTTCCCAGGACGCGCCGCGGTCCGTGCTCTTCAGGAGCATTTGCGCGCCGTAATAGAGCGTCGCCGGATCATGGGGCGAGGCGATGATCGGCGCGTTCCAGTTATATCGGTATTTGTGATCCGCGGGGTTTCGGCCGAACGTATACTCCGGATACGGCTTGATCGGCCGAGTCCGTTTCAGTTCGGCGTCATATTCCGTAAGGGTTGAGTTGATGGTCGTCGCGTAGATGAGGCGCGGCGCGTTTTCATCGAAGGCGATCCACGCGCTCTCGCCGCCGCCGACGACGGAGTAATCCTCCCGACCGATCGAACCGTCATAGGCGTCGGACTTAATCGCGAGGGTCGTATTGTCCTGCTGGCCGCCGTAGACGGAGTATGGCGTGAGGTTATCTGTGATCACGCGATAGAACTGCGCCGTTGGCTGATTGTAGATCGACGACCACGTCTCCCCGCCGTCGAAAGTCACCGTCGCGCCGCCGTCGTTGGCGTTGATGAAGTTCGCCCCGTTCTCCGGGTTGAACCACATGTCATGATGGTCCCCATGGGGCGCGGACATGGGTTCGAACGTCTTCCCGCCGTCGATAGATTTCAAAAGCGGCGCGTTCATGATGTAGACGGTGTTTTCGTCCGTCGGATCGACGCCGATGTGCATGTAGTACCAGGACCGCGCCTGGATGAGCCGCGAACCGTTGACGAGCGACCACGAGTCCCCGGCGTCGTTCGAGACGTAGAGCCCGCCCTCGCCCGGCTCCGCCTCGACGATGGCGTAGACTTTGTCCGGGTTCGAAGCGGCGACGGCGACGCCGATTTTTCCGACCAGGCTCGGCAGGCCGCCCTCAAGCTTCTGCCAATTGCCGCCGCCGTCTACGGATTTATAGACGCCGCCGTCCTCGCTTCCGGATTTCACGAACCACGGATTGCGCCTGTGCGGCCAGAGGCCGGCATAGAGGATGCGCGGGTTCGTCGGATCCATGACGAGGTCCGAGGCGCCCGTCTCCTCATCGACCGCCAGCACGTGCTCCCACGTCGCGCCGCCGTCTATCGTTTTGAAGACGCCCCGCTCCTCATTGTCTCCCCACGGATTCCCCTGAGCGGCGATCAACGCGACGTCCGGGTCCGTTGGATGCACGACCAGAGCGGAAATCTGACGCGTCGCCTCGAGGCCGAGATGTGCCCAACTCGTCCCGCCGTCAGTCGAGCGGTAGACGCCGTCGCCATGGGAGGTGGTGACGCCCCGGATCGGCGCTTCACCCGTCCCGACCCATACGACGTTCGGATCCGAAGGCGCGACGGCGATGGCGCCGATCGTGCCGACATTGAAGTTCTCGTCGGAAACGTTCGACCAGGTCGCTCCGGCGTTGGTCGTCTTCCAGACGCCGCCGCCGGCTGCGCCGAAATAATAGGTGAGCGGATCGCCTGGGACGCCCGCGACCGCCGTCGCCCGCCCGCCGCGGTAAGGCCCGATGAACCGCCATTCGAGACCCTCATAGACTTTCTCGACGGCGCTCTTTTCATCGGCCGCCTCCTGCGCCGCGGCGGGAGCGTGCGCGGCGAGCGCGAGCGCTGAAAGTCCTGAAACGAGAAGACGGGCTAGAGAGAGAAGCATGGCGGAGCCTTCATCAAAGTGTCGCAACGCAGCATGACCGAAAGCGGGCGGCCCGCAACCGCCTTCGCCTTCCGGGCGCCTTGGAACGGCGCTAAGCACCTCCGCATGACCGCCCCCGGCCCCGTTCTCGATATCGATCTCGACGCCCTCGTCGCGAACTTTCAGCTGTTTCAGCGGCTTGCGCGCGAAAGCCGATCCGGCGCCGAAGCCGCCGCCGTCGTCAAATGCGACGCTTACGGCATCGGGCTCGACCCGGTCGCCCGGGTGCTGCGGGATGCGGGCGCGAGAACCTTCTTCGTCGCCTACGGATCGGAGGGCGCGGCCCTGCGAGACGGTCTCGGCGATCCCGACCGCCGCATCATCGCTCTGATGGGCCCGCTGTCGGCGCCGGATGCGCGCGCGATGATCGCAGCCGGGATCGCAGCGACGATCAACACGCCGGATCAGGCGGCCCTCTGGGCCGAGGCGGCGCGGGCGAGCGGCGCGCCCAGACCCTGCGCCCTTCACGTCGATACGGCCATGCATCGTCTGGGCCTCGGCCGCGCCGAGTTCGAGGCGCTGCTGGCGGACGAGAGCTTCCGCAGCGCTGCGCCGCCGACCCTCCTCATGACCCATCTCGCCGACGGCTTCGACCCGGCGAGCCCGCGCAACGCCGAGCAGATCGCCGCTTTCAACGAGATCGCCGCCCGGCTGCCCGAGGCGGAGACGAGCCTCGCCGCCTCGGGCGGGCTCTTTCTGGAACCGCCCGCCGGCGCCGATCTCGCGCGGATCGGCGTTTCCCTTTACGGCGTCGGCCCGCAGGACGCTCCCGACGCCCGCCTCGCCTGCGTTGCGAGGCTGACGGCCCCCGTGATCCAGATCGCCGACCTCCTGCCGGGCGAGCGCGTCGGATACGGCGGCGAATTCCGCGCCGAACGACCGACGCGGGCGGCGACGCTTGCGATCGGCTACGGCGACGGGCTTCCGCGCTCCGCGGGCGGCGCGGCCTCGGTCAGACTGCGCGGCGCAACGGTCCCGATCATCGGCCGCGTCTCCATGGATCTGACCGTGATCGACGCGACCGACGTTCCGGACCTGAAGCCCGGCGACCTCGCCGAAGTGTTCGGACCGAGCGCGCCCATTGAGACGTTCGCGGCGGACGCGTCCGCCATCGCCTACGAAATCCTCACGGGCCTTGGCGGGCGCGTGCGGCGCCGTTACTGGAAAGAGGGAGCGCAGATCGCGCCTTAAAACGACACGCCGCTCCGCGCCGGCCGCCCGGCCGCCGCCTCCCAACGACCGGAGACGTTCTCCTTGGCGACTTTACCTTCCAACCCGCTCGGCGCGGTCGGCGCCGGCACGATCGGCTTCCTCTCCGAGATCGGGCGGATCGCGACCTTCGCCGGACGCGGTGCGATGCATGCGTTCGCGCCGCCGATCTTTCTGCGCGAGCTGATGAAGCAGCTGCTGCGGATCGGCTACGCCTCGATCCCTGTCGTCGGCCTCACCGCCGTCTTCACCGGCGCCGCTCTCGCGCTCAACATCTATACGGGGGGCGAGCGCTCCGGCGTGGAAAGCTTCCTGCCGCAGATCGTCGGCGTCGCGATCACCCGCGAGCTCGGGCCGGTCCTCGCAGCCCTGATGCTCGCCGGCCGCGTCTCCGCCGCCATCGCCGCCGAGATCGGCACCATGCGCGTGACCGAGCAGGTGGACGCTCTCACCACGCTGTCGGTCAATCCGTTCAAATACCTGATCGGGCCGCGCCTCGCAGCGGCGACGTTCACCCTGCCGCTCCTCGTCGGCCTCGCCGACATCATCGGCATCATGGGCGGCTGGCTCGTCTCCGTATACGCCCTTGATTTTAACGGCTCGATCTACATCACCAACGTGGTCGATTTCGTGACCTTCGACGACGTCTTCACCGGCCTCATCAAGGCGGCGGTGTTTGGGTTCCTCCTGGCGCTAATGGGCTGCTATCACGGCTATTATTCACGCGGCGGCGCCCAGGGCGTCGGTCGATCGACCACCAACGCCGTCGTCTCCGCGGCGATCTTGATCTTCGCGTCGAACTACCTCCTCACGACCATATTCGTGGAGGCCTGAAGGCCGTGTCCGATACAACCGCCAAACCGCCGCTGAAACTCGAATGCCACGGCGTCCGCAAGTCCTTCGGTCCGAAACACGTCCTGCGCGGCGTCGATATCAAGGTCTCGCCGGGGGAGAGCCTCGTCATCATCGGCGGCTCGGGCTCCGGCAAGTCGGTGACCCTCAAATGCATGCTCGGGATTTTGCAGCCGGACGCCGGCGACATCCTCATCGACGGCTTCAATATCGTGAAGGCGTCTGAAAAAGAGCGCCGTAAGCGGACGAACCAGATCGGCATGCTGTTTCAGGGCGGAGCTCTCTTTGACTCGCTACCCGTCTGGGAGAACGTCGCTTTTCGGCTTCTGAATGCTGAAAAGGTCGCGCGCTCCGAAGCGAAGGAGCGGGCTGTCGTCTGCCTCCGGAAGGTCGGCCTGTCGCCGGAAGTCGGCGAACTGTCGCCAGCCGAGCTCTCCGGCGGCATGCAGAAGCGCGTCGGTCTCGCCCGCGCGATCGTGTCGGAGCCGGAAGTCATCTTCTTCGACGAGCCGACCACCGGTCTCGACCCGATTATGGCGGACGTCATCAACGACCTCATCGTCGAACAGGTCCGGGGGCTCGGCGCGGCGGCGGTCTCCATCACCCACGACATGGCGTCGGCCCGCAAAATCGCCGACCGCGTCGCAATGATCTACAGGGGCGAGATCATCTGGGAAGGCGCGGCGTCGGACCTCGACGACTCAGGCAACCCGATGGTCGACCAGTTCGTCAACGGACGGGCGAAAGGCCCGATCGAGATGGATCTCCTGAAGGCCTGAGCCGCCGACGAAAAACTGTCGCACCCCGCCGCTAACGTCGCGCTCAATCCAAACAGGGAGCGACCTCCATGCGGTTTTCCTTTCTCGCGTCTGTAACAGCTGCGCTCGCCCTGGCGGCCTGCGCGACGACCGAGCGCGCCGACACGCCTGTCGTCGCCGATCTGGAAGAACACCACCTCGATGCGAAGCCGTGGACGTCCCTCGACGTGCTGGACGGTCCTGAGAAGTTTCAGTTTCTCGTCGTCACCGACCGCACCGGCGGCGCCCGCAACGGCGTCTTCGAGGACGCGGCGGAGAAAATCGACCTCCTCCAGCCTGCGTTCGTCATGAGCGTCGGCGACCTGATCCAAGGTTATACGGACGATGAAGACGTACTGAACGCCGAGTGGGAGGAGTTTGAGGCGATCATCGACGAGGTCGATGCGCCCTTCTTCTATACGCCGGGCAATCACGACTGGCAGAACCGGGCGATGGCGAAGGTCTGGACCGAGCGCCGCGGGCAGTCCTTCTATCACTTTCTCTATAAGGACGTTCTCTTCCTCGTGGTGAACTCAGAGCTGTTCGACCGGACCGACGCCCCCTGGTGGCGCCGCGAATGGGAGCAGCTCTACGCCGAGGAGCAGGCGGCTCAGCTCAATTATATGGAGAAGGTCCTTCAGGAGAACGCCGGCGTTCGCTGGACGTTCGTCTTCACCCACAAGCCCTACTGGCGCAAACGATGGAAACGCTCCGACGAGCCAGCCGACAACACCGCCGAAGGCCCGTGGCCGCGCTTCGACTACGCGCCCGAAGAATGGACGCGATTCGAGGGTCTCTTGGCCGATCGCGACTACACGATGTTCGCCGGCCATCTGCATACCTACGAATATGAGACGCCCGACCCCGACGCGCCGCACGTCCACGACAAGATCGCCCTTGCGACGACCGGCGGCGTCTCGTCCCTGCGCGGCGTCGAGTACGGCGAATTCGACCACATGGTCGGGGTGACGATGACCGAGGACGGCCCGGTGATTGCGAACCTCCTTCAGGATGGGATCCTTCCCAAGGATTTCCCCATGCCGAAGCAACGTCCGTACTGGATCGATTAGCCGGCCGCCGCTGCGCGCGGTCGGGTCGGGGCGAGCCGCTCGAGTTCGTCAGCCGCCCCGGCGGCCGCCGCTTGTCTGCAGCGGCGCGTAGACCTGGTAGGTGACCGAGCCCCATGACTGGAACTGGGCGCTCGGCTGCTGGGCGATGATGCTCGACGGGCCGCTCCCGCCCCAGGGATTGCTGGGATACTGCGCCATCTCCTCCCAGGCGGAGGAGATGCCGACCTGCTTCATGTAGTTTGCGTAAATGCCCGCCATGTTGATCGCCGGCGGCGGGCCGACCTGGATCACGATCGGGGCTGCGGGAACGGGTACGGAGTTGCCGTAGCGGTCGTAGATCCCACCGAGGCCGCCGCGGCGAGTGGAGCTTACCGTGAAGCCGGGATTGGCTTTCAGCATCTGCGCCGTTTCGGCGTTGATCCGCACCCGGTCTCCGGTCGCCGTACCGACGGTGACGACCCCGTTCCGGTCTTTGTAAATGTCGGGCCCGGCGGAGGCGGCCAGCGCCTGACGACGGTTGTAGTCGGCGATACGCTGGCGTTCCGACTCCAGATAGTTGTTGTAGCCTTTGATCGCGCCCTGGATTGCGAGAGCGGTCACGGTCATCCAGGTGTAGTTCTTTGTCTTGGCGGTCTCCCACGGCGGAACGGCGAGATCGGACTCAGGCATCGCCCGGCGTTCGAAGTACGCGATCCTCTCGTCGAGATCCTGCGAGAAATCGAGAACGGCGTCGCGCTCGACCCCGCCGCGCAGCACACGAACGTTCAGCGTTCGGCCTTGGGACTTCGCGATCTGGTCTGCGACGTCCTGCGGCGTCTTGATCCGTTTGCCGCCGGCGGCGACGATCATATCGCCCTGCCGCAACTCGCCGCCGCAGGCATAGGTTCCAAAGGCGACGCCGTCGACATAGACGCCGCCCTTGCGGCGCAGTTTCCGGCGCATCTCCTTCGGCAGTTCCGCGTGGACGAGTTTCAGCCCGACCGGATCGACCACCGGTTTCACCTCGGCGGCCTCCGCCGGAACAGGGCCGAGGGTTCCGACGGCGACGCGGCTCTCATCCCCGCGCACATAACGGATCTCCACCTCGCCGCCCGCGTTCCGGTAAAGGAGGTCGTCGAGCTGGCGGGCCGTGCGCACGGGCGTTCCGTTCACGTCGATGATCGCGTCGCCCGAAAGAAGCCCCATACGGGCGGCCGGCGAGTTGGGAGAGACGGCGTTCAGGGTGACGAGGTTCGCCGCGCACCCGTTCACCGCTGAGATCCGCGGATCGAGATCGTCGTACTGGCCGCCAAAGGTCAGGCCTGCGCCGTCGGCCTTCCGCCAGAACGTAAAGAGATACCGGTGCTGGCCCATGAAGGCGGGCTGCGGCGCCTTCATCACCGCGACACTCGCGCCAAGCCGACGGGCGGCGATGCGGGCGTTGGTCTTCGCAAAACGCGGCTTCAGGCTGCTGACGAATTTCGAATAGCCGACAAGCTCATAGCCCTCCGCGTATTTGCGGGCGATCTCCGTGTCGAAGTCTGGCGCGATGAACGCCTTCGCCTTGCCGGGATCGCCTTTTTTGGCCGCCTTCTCCTCCGCGGGCGTCAGGGACGATTCGAACGCCATGCCCGCATGCGTCGCGACGCATCCGCTCGCGCCCATGGAAGCCGCCGCGAGAGCCGCCGTCGCCAACAGTGCTTTGTTCATCATCGCCTCCTTGATCCGAGGCTGCGAAGGTGACGAACAGCGGCGGCCGGCGGCATGGGGTCATTCCCCCAATCCTGGTCGCACATGCGCCGGCGCGTTGGGTTGAAACGACAGCGGAGAAAGCAAACAGCCCAGAAGCAGAGCTTGCAGCTGGCCGGAGAGTGGCATGGACTTCTTGAGCGACATCATCGCGCAGATCGCGAGGTTGGGGCCGGGCGTCGCTGAAACCGCAGGCGCGGTCTGGGCGCACGTGCACGCCGTTGATCCGGAACGAATTGCGCTGATCACGTCGGGCTTCATCGCGTTTTTCGCTCTGCGGTTCCTGCGCCCGATCGCGGCGGGGATTATCGGTTCGTCCAGAGCGCCGGAGAACGGAGTTCGTCACGTCCTCGCGCGCCTTGTCAGCGGAATATGGAGCCTGTTTCTGCTCGCCGCGGTCTTCGCAGCGCTCGGTCCGTTCCTTGGCCTCGGCGAAGCAACGGCGAACGTTCTGCAGTCGGCGGTTCTCATTCTCGGAGCGATCCAGGGAGCGATCTGGGCCCGGGAGCTGCTCGTCTCCGTCGTCATCGGCTACGCGGCGGAGCATTCGACGGACGGTTCCGCGCTTTCAAACGCGTCGAACGTTTTGAAAGTGCTTGTCGGCGCTGTCGTCTGGTCCGTCGCAGCGCTCTTTATTTTGAGCAATGTCGGCGTCAACGTCATCGCCCTCGTCGCCGGTCTCGGCGTTGGCGGCATCGCAGTCGGTTTCGCGGCGCAGGGCGCGTTGCGGGACCTTTTCTCATCGATCTCAATCGTCCTCGACCGGCCGTTCGCAAAGGGCGACTTCATCGCCTTCGACACTTTAGGACGCGAAGGCGAGGATCGCCCCACGAAACTGATGCCGACTTCCCTCACCGGACGCTGGAAACGTGTCGCCGTGAGATGATTGATTGTGCTTCCCGCAGTCGTGTGACAGCGTTTACGCACACATGAGTTATGTCTTGGGGGGAGAGACCAAATGCCGATT
>JBCBJX010000050.1:0-22060 GCA_038522735.1 Pseudomonadota bacterium | reverse complement strand
GCTCCCATCGAACCGATACTTCGGCTATGGCCGTTTTTGGGCGACCTCGCGCGTCTGTGAACCCAAAATAGCTCTTACTCCCGTTCGCCCCCGATTCGCCATCGCATGAGGCCATACGGCGCTGAAAAGAGGGCGGTTCAAGGGCGAACGGGAGTAAGAGCTATTTTGGGTTCACAGACGCGCGAGGTCGCCCAAAAACGGCCATAGCCGAAGTATCGGTTCGATGGGAGCCGAAGGAAGCCTCCTGCATGCGCGATGCGCGCCTCTATCAGATCGCCTGCCTCGGCGCCCTTCTCGCTTTCGGGGCGACGACGGGCGCTATCGGCGCAACGCCGGGCCGGGTTGCGGCGGCGCTCGCCGGCGCGCTCGGCGCGCAGCTCCTCTTCTCGCGATCCTTCGGCGTGCGCTTTGAAATCCGCAGCGCGCTCATCACCACCCTCTCCCTCAGCCTCCTTCTGCGAACCGGCGACCCCGCCTGGATGGCCGCGGCGGGCGCCCTCGCCATCGGATCGAAATTTCTCCTCCGCACAGAGACGGGCCACGTCTTCAACCCGGCGAACTTCGCGATCGTGACGCTCGCCGCCGTCTCCGACGCCGTCTGGACAAGCCCCGGCCAGTGGGGAACGTCGGTCATATTCGCAGCAGTCTTCGCCGGCCTCGGCGCGGCGACGACCGCGCGGGCGGGCCGTCTCGACACGCCCTTCATTTTCCTAGGCGCTTACGCGGCCCTCGTTCTCGGCCGGGCCGCAGTCCTCGGCGATCCGATGGCGATCCCGCTGCACGCCCTGCAGAACGGAGCGCTCATCGTCTTCGCCTTTTTCATGATCTCCGACCCCAAGACGACGCCGGACGACCGCCTGGCGCGGTATGTCTACGTCGCATCGGTCGCAGGCCTCGCCTACGCGCTCCAATATCACCTGTTCGATCCGGACGGGATCTTCCACGCTCTCTTCATCGCCTCCATCGCCCGACCGCTGATCGACGCCGCCCGGCCCGCCGCGCGCTTCCGTTGGCCGTCGGAGTTTCCCGCCCGCCCCCGTGAAAGGCCCGCTGAATGAACCGTTTCCTAAAACGCCCCCTCGCCCTCCTCGCCGGCGCGAGCGCCCTCGGCCTCGCCGCCGCCGGCGCCTTTTGCGGGTTTTATGTCGCGAAAGCCGACACCTCCCTTTTCAACGACGCCTCGAAGGTGGTGCTGGTGCGCGACGGAGACCGAACGGTCCTCACCATGGCGAACGATTTTCGCGGCGAGCTCTCGGAATTCGCGATTGTGGTTCCCGTGCCGACGGTTCTGGAGGAAGGCCAGATCAACGTCGCCGAGAACGCGCTAATCGATCATCTGGACGCCTATACCGCGCCCCGCCTCGTTGAATATTTCGACCGCGATCCCTGCGAACCGCTGCGCGTCATGCGGATGATGCAATCGGCGGCGCCCACAGCAGCCGACGCCGAAGCCGCCGTCCGCGAACGCGCCGAAGCGCTCGGCGTCACCATCGAAGCGGAATACACTGTCGGCGAATACGACATCCTCATTCTGTCAGCGGAGGAATCAGGCGGGCTTCTGACATGGCTGACGGAGAACGAGTACCGGCTGCCCGACGGCGCCGACCGCATCCTCGGCAGCTACATCAAGCAGGGCGTGAAATTCTTCGTCGCCAAGGTGAACCTCGAGGAGCAGGCGCGAACGGGCGCGACCTATCTCCGCCCCCTGCAGATGGCGTTCGAGAGCCCGAAATTCATGCTGCCGATCCGCCTCGGCACCCTGAACGCCGAAGCCGATCAGGAGCTCTTCGTCTTCGCTCTCACCCGCACCGGCCGCATCGAGACGACGAACTACCGCACCGAGCGCCTGCCGACCGGCCAGAACGTGCCGCTCTTTGTAAAGACGGAGTTCTCAGACTTCTACCGCGCCATGTTCGCCGAACAGACGCGCAAGGAGAACGGCAAGGCCGTTTTCCTTGAATACGCCTGGGACATGGCCTGGTGCGATCCGTGCGCCGCGGACCCGCTCTCGAAGGACGAGCTGCGCGAGCTTGGCGTCTACTGGCTGACGGAAACCGCCGACGGCCCGACGCCGCGCCCGCTGCCGGGTCCGGCCGGTCGCCCTGTCCGGCCGGCGCAGCCCGCCGACGTCTTCGTCACCCGCCTGCACGTGCGCTACAACGCCGAGACGTTCCCGGACGATCTGAAATTCAAGGAGACCGGCGATCGGACGAACTTCCAGGCCCGCTATGTCCTCCGCCACCCGTATGAAGGCGACGCCCAGTGCGAGGCGGCCGAAGAGTACCGCGCCCAGCTGCCGAAGCGCTTTGAGGAAGAGGCCCAGACCCTTGTAAGTCTTACCGGCTGGGACATTCAGGAGATCCGCGAAAAATCCGCCCTCGGCGAATTGCCGGTCGAGGAGCCGGAGGAGCCGAAAGAGCCTGAGCCCTGGTGGAAACGCCTCTGGCGCCGCGGGTAAGGGAAGAATTTACCGCAAGCCCGACCCGCCCTAAAGCCTGCGGCATGGCGAACCTTCTCACCGCCCTGCGCATCGCGCTCATCGTTCCCTTCGCCGCCGCGTTCCTCGCGGGCGGGGAGGCTGGTCGATGGGCTGCGTTCGGGATCTTCCTTATCGCCGCCCTCACCGACTTCGCCGACGGCCGGGTCGCGCGAGCGCGCGGCGAAACATCAGCGCTCGGGGCGGCTCTTGACCCCATCGCGGACAAGGCGCTCGCCGCGACCGCGCTCCTGCTTCTTGCGGCGAGCGGCGACGTCGCCGGCCCTCACCTCGTTCCGGCGATCGCGATCCTCGTCCGTGAGTTCGTGGTTTCCGGCCTGCGCGAGGCGGCGGCGGGGCGCGGCGACGTTCCGGTCACGGCGCTTTCGAAGCTGAAGACCGTCGTCCAGTTTGCAGCGCTCGCGGCGCTGACGGCGCCTCTCGTGATCGCCCAGACCATCGGGGCGGCGCTCCTGTGGGTCGCCGGCCTGCTGACCCTATGGACCGGACTCGCCCATGCGAGAAGCGCGGTCGAGGCGCTTCAAAAAACGTCGTAAGGCGGGGCCGCCGATACCGCGCCCTACGCCACCGCCTTCTCCGCGCCTTCCTTGCGAACTAGCGCTGCGTAGTCTTCCATCAGCTGACGACAGACTTTCCGCTCCGGGAACATCACGTCGCCGACGCTCGCGACCGGCGTCACCTCGGCCGCGGTGCCGGTGAGGAAACACTCCTCAAAGGCGCCGTCGACGATTTCCGATCCGTCGATCGCCCGTTCGATCACCTTCAGCTGGCGGTCCTTGGCGAGATCCATCACCGTTCGTTTGGTGATGCCGTCGAGAATGCAGTCCGGCGTCGGGGTGTGGAGTTCGCCCCCCCGCACGAAGAAAACGTTCGCGCCTGTCGCTTCGGCGACGAGGCCCCGCCAGTCGAGCATGAGAGCGTCATGGAAGCCCTTCGCCTCCGCCGCGTGCTTCGACAGGGTGCAGATCATGTAGAGGCCCGTCGCCTTGGTCTTCGCCGGGATGGTCGCGGGGTCCGGCCGGCGCCATTCGGCCCAGTCGAGGCGGATGCCTTTCAGCTTCTCTTCCGGGTCGTACATGCTGGGCCACGGCCAGGCGGCGATCGCAACGTGGATCGTGGAGCGCTGGGCCGAGACCGCCATCATCTCCGAACCGCGCCATGCGATCGGCCGCACATAGGCGTCGACGAGGCCGTTCTCGCGCACCACCTGATCGCAGGCGGCGTCGATCTCCTCGACCGTGTACGGGATCTCGAAAGAGAGGGACCGCGCAGAGGCGAACAGGCGTTCGGTATGCTCGTGCAGCTTGAAAATGACGCGGTTATAGGCCCGCTCGCCCTCAAAGACGGCGGACGCGTAATGCAGGCCATGATTGAGGACGTGGACTTTGGCGTCGCGCCAGTCGACCAGTTCGCCGTTTTTCCAGATGAGACCGTCGCGGTCGTCGAACGCCGGAACCATCGCCCCGCCTCCCTTTGATTTAGCAAAAACAAGCGTATCTTCGGCGGATTGAGGAATAAAGCGCCTGCGCCGCAACAGATGCCGACAGCCCACGACGCCCCGAATCCGCTCTCGCCCGACGACGAGCCGAAACACGTCCTCGTCGTCGACGACGACGACCGGATCCGCGCGCTCCTGAAGAAGTTTCTTTCCGAAGCGGGCTTTCGCGTCAGCGCGGCGGGCGACGCCGCCGAAGCGCGCGAGCGGCTGAAGGCGCTGGTCTTCGATCTTCTGGTCGTCGACGTCATGATGCCCGGCGAGAACGGGATCGACCTCACCCGCTCTCTCCGGGGCATTTCCAACGTCCCGATCCTGATTCTCACCGCGCGCGGCCTGCCGGAGGACCGGATCGACGGCCTTGAAGCAGGCGCCGACGATTATCTCGGCAAGCCCTTCGAACCGCGGGAGCTGCTTCTGCGGATCAACGCCCTACTCCGGCGCTCCGCCGCCCGGCCAGCGCCGAAAGGCGAGATCGCTTTCGGGGACTGCGTTCTCAATCTCGACCGCGGCGAACTGATAAAGGCGGGCGAGCACGTGCGGCTCACAGCCGGCGAGCTGGCGCTCCTGAAAGCGCTCGCCCAGAACCCCGGCGCGCCCGTCTCCCGGACGGCGCTTGCGGACATGACGTCCGCAGCGCTGGAGCGCTCCGTCGACGTGCAGATGACGCGGCTCCGGCGGAAGATCGAAGCCGACCCGCGCAACCCCGTGCACCTTCAGACGATCCGCGGCGTCGGCTATACGCTGATGGTCGGCTAGCAAGCGAGGCCGGGGTCCGATGCAGCTGCGCGATTTCCTGCCGAAGAGCCTTTACGCCCGGGCGGTGCTGATCGTCATTCTGCCGATCTTTCTGATGCAGGCCTCCGTGACTTACGGCTTCTTCGTCTCTCATTGGCGATCCGTATCGGGACGGCTTTCCGAAAGCGTTGCAGGCGATATCGCCGCGACGACCCGGCTGTGGACCGAGGCGCGCGCAATCGGACAAGAAGCGGCCATCGAGCGCATCGCCTTCGACACGCTCCATCTCTCGGTCAAATACAAGCCCGGCGACACCATTCCTCCGACGGACAAGACCTCCATATACTCGCTTCTTAACCAGACTCTGGAGGACGCCCTCGACGACGCTCTGGATGAGGACTACTGGTTCAACACCCGCGGCTATCCCGCCTATGTGGAGATCGCCGTGCAGTTGGACGGGGGGTACCTCAACTACATCGTCCTGAAAGACCGGGTGTTCGCCACCAACGGGCACCTCTTCTTCGCCTGGATGGTCGGCTCTACCCTGCTGCTCGGCTGGATCGCGATCCTCTTCCTGCGAAATCAGGTGCGCTCGATCCAGCGCCTCGCCCAGGCGGCGGAGGATTTCGGCCGCGGGCGCGACGCGCCGGATTTCAGACCCTCGGGCGCGACGGAGGTGCGCCGTGCCGGCCGCGCTTTCATCGCCATGCGCGAGCGGATCAAGCGGCACCTCCATCAGCGCACGGCGCTTCTCGCCGGCGTCAGCCACGACCTCCGCACGCCCCTCACCCGCCTGAAGCTGTCGCTCGAAATGCTCCGCGAGGACGAGGAGGTCGCCGCGCTGAAGTCCGACGTCGCGCAGATGCAGGGCATGCTCGACAGCTACCTCGCCTTCGCACGCGATCAGGCGGCGGAGGAAACGGAGGCCGTCGATCTCGGCGATCTCCTCGCCGACCTGCAGGGCGACGCCCTGCGCATGGGGCGCAAGATCGAGACGATGTCGGAAGAGGATCTCGTCGTCGCCGTACGGCCGATCGCTTTCAAGCGCGCCCTCTCGAACCTCCTCGGCAACGCGCTCCGCCATGGCGACGCGGTGCGGATCGAGGCGCTGCGGGCGGACGACGCCATCGAGATCCGGGTCGACGACGACGGGCCGGGCATTCCGGAAGATCAGCGGGCGGAAGCGTTCCGCCCCTTCCAGCGCCTCGACGACGCGCGCACCCAGAACGAAAGCGGCGTCGGGCTCGGTCTCGCGGTCGTGCGGGACGTCGTGCGCGCCCATGGCGGCGACGTCTCCCTTGCACACTCGCCCCTCGGCGGGCTCAGGGCGCGGCTTCGGCTTCCGGCGTAACCGGCGGGGGCTTTGGCGGCTCGGCGCCGTATGCGCCTCCGCCTCCCCAGAGCGCGTCACGCTTTCGAAGGTCCTGATCGAGGCGCGCCATGGTTTTCGATTGGGTTTCGTCGTCGTCGAGCCAGACGTCGAAGGCCTTGCCCCACACCCGGCCGAGTTCGACAACACGCCGCGCGCCCGTCGGCCCGACGGTCGGGACGTCGGCGATCTCGAGGAGCGACACCACCGTCCGTAGACGAACAGGCGCGAGGCGCGCGAGGAGGATCGGATCGCGCCGGGCGAAGCGGTAAAAGCCGGCGATCGCTTCCTTTGCGACGAGCAGCGTGTCGAACCGCGCCATCGCCGCATCGAACAGCCGGTCGCGCGCCTCGGGCTCGCCCCCGTGATCGAGCGCTTCGGCCGCCGCGGCGTCGGCCCGCTCGGCGAGGGCGATGAAGAGCCCGGCGACGTCCGGCGCGCAGGCGCGGACCTCGCCGAGCGGCGCGCCGGCTTCCCGCGCGACGGCGGCGAGGGTCGTCCTCGCCCACCCGTTTCGCGCGGCGGCGCGGTCGGCGGCGGTCAGGAGGCGGATGAGAAGATCGTCGTCGTCCATGGAAGTCCCCGAAACTGCTTCCGGAGAGATAGGTCGCCGGCGCCCGCGAACCTAGTTTGCAAGCTCCTTGTTGCGCGCCTCCGCCGCAGCGACGGCGCGCTTCGTAAGCGCGGCGAGGCCGCTCGCAGCGTCCAGGAGAGGGCGAAGCCCCTCCGCCGTCGAGCCGCCTTTCGACGTGACGGCGGAGCGGAGGTCTTCCGGGGCGGACGGGTCGGCGGCGAGCATGGCGGCTGATCCGATGACGGTCTTGCGCGCGAGCAGGGCCGCAGTCTCCGGCGCGAACCCGCGATCGACGGCGGCGGCGGCGAGGGCTTCGACGAAGGCGAAGAGATAAGCAGGACCCGAGCCGGACACCGCGGCGAGCGCGTCGATTTCCTCTTCCGTCCGCGTCCAGACGACCGCGCCGACGGCCTCCATCAGCCGCTCGGCGATCGCCCGCTCCGGGGCGCCCACCTCAGGCGCGGCGAAGAGGCCGACGACGCCCTCGCCGATGGCGACGGGGAGGTTGGGCATCGCCCGCACCACCGGCGCGCCTTTCGGCGCCGCCGCGGCGATGGAGGCGACGGTCCGCCCCGCCGCGACCGAGAGACGCACGGCGGACGCAGGCGCCGGCTGGCCCGAGCGCATGGTCTCCTCCAGGAGATGCGGCTTAACGGCGTAGACGACGGCGTCGTAATCGCGATCTCCGTAATCGGAGGGGTTCAGAGCGACGCCCGCCTCGCTTGCGAGCTGCAGGACGGCCGGCGACGGCGACGGATCGACCACCACCATACGCTCTGCGGGGGCGACGTGCTTCGCCACCCAACCGCGCAGGAGCGCGCCGCCCATGGCGCCCGCTCCGACGAGGAGGATCGACATCGCCGCCATCGTCAGGCCCTAGGCCGAGCCGGCGGTCTCGTAGAGGGAAAGGTCGAGCGCGTCCTGCGCCGTCTTGCCCTGGGCGACGAAGTCAAAGGCCGGGTAGAACCGGTCGAACGCCTCCGCCGCGCCGCGCAGGAGAAACTCCGCCTGCAGCTCGTCGAGGGCGCCTTCGTCGGAGAGCGCCATCGCGTGCCGGTAGACAAGCTGATTGTCGTCCGACCACAGATCAAAGTGCCCGATCCACATACGCTCGTTGACGAGGGCGAGGAGCCGGCAAAGCTCCATGATGGTCGCTTCGGGAATTTTCAGGTCGAGAGGGGCGCCCATCTGCAGGGTCTGCAGTTCCGGACGCCAGGCGAACCACACGGCGATATCCCGCCACGTCGCCGACACCTGGATGTGCAATTCGTCGTTATCGACGCGCTCGAAACCGAGCTCGGCGTCGCTCGCGACCGTCTCAAGAACGTCCAGAGGATCGTGAATTTCGGAAGGGGCGGTGGAAGCGGATAAGGACATGTGCGTCGCCTCGCCTTTGCTCGACGCGGCAGGTCGCGTCGAGGCTGGATTGCGCGGCGAGTCGGCGCCCGCCGCAATGAACGGCCGCCTCAGCGGCCGGCGCTCGCCTCGATTTCCGCGAGCCGTGTCTCAAGCGCCTCGACCCGGGCGCGGAGCGCTTCTGTCTCGACGCGCGCGGCGGCGGCGACGTCGCGCAGGACGTCGAGCTCTTCGCGCTCGGCGAGGTCGAGGTCCGCGATCAGCCGTTTCGCCTGGCTGGCGGCGAGGGTTTCAAACTCCCGGCGCACGCCGTCGGCGGCGCCGGCGGTCTCGGTCATCAATCGGGCGATCTGGTCGAAAAAGGGGCTTTGCGTCTGCATCCGGCATCCTCTACAGCACCTGAGACGTCGTGGCGACCTGTTGCGGCGCCGCAACGGCCCCGGCGACGCCCGACCGCGCTCCCGCCTCGCAGCGAGGGACATCAAGGATCCGGAGCATGACGACCCTTCCTTACCCCGAGATTGATCCCGTTCTCGTCAATATCGGCCCGTTCGCCGTGCGCTGGTACGCCCTCGCCTATATCGCCGGGATCATCATCGGCTGGCGCTATATCGTGCGCCTCATCCGCACCGAACGCCTGTGGGGCGACAAACCGGCGCCGGTGACGAACGTCCAGCTGGAAGACCTCGTCGGCTGGATCACCCTCGGGATTATCGGCGGCGGGCGGATCGGCTACGTTCTCTTTTATGAACCACACCTTCTGACCGCGGCCTGGGAGCCGGTGCTCGGCTTCCTGCCCTTCCCGCCGGCCCTCGCCCTGTGGAAAGGCGGCATGTCCTTTCATGGCGGCCTGATGGGCGTGACGCTCGCGGGCTACCTCTATTCCCGCCGGAACGGTCTCGACGCGCTCCGGCTCGGCGATCTCTTCGCCTGCGCCGCGCCGATCGGGCTCTTCTTCGGGCGGATCGCAAACTTCATCAATGGTGAACTCTACGGCCGTCCGACAAACGTTCCTTGGGCGGTCAAGTTTCCAAAGCGCTTCAATTACCAGCTGGACGAATGGGTCTACGCTCCCGATGTGGTCGCCCGCCACCCGAGCCAGCTTTACGAAGCGGCGCTTGAGGGCCTCGTCCTCTTCGGCGTCCTCGCCGTCCTCGCCTGGCGGACGCCGCTCCTGAAAAAGCCGGGCGCCGCGATCGGCGTCTTCCTCGCGGGCTACGGGATCGCGCGGTCGTTTGTTGAAAACTTCCGCCAGCCGGACGTTCAGATGCCGGACTTTCCCCTCGGCCTCACCATGGGCATGCTCCTCTCCTTCCCGATGATCGGCCTCGGCGGCTGGCTCGCCTGGCGCGCCTACAAGGGCGCAGCGCAGCCCGCGTGACGGACCGCGCCCCGCCGACGCCGCTCGAAGACCGTCTCGCCCTCACCATCAAAGCGGGCGGGCCGATCTCCGTCGGCGACTTCATAACCGACGCCCTCGGCCACCCCCAGCACGGCTTCTACACCGCCCATGAGGCGATCGGCGCGGCCGGCGCTTTCACCACCGCGCCGGAGGTGAGCCAGGTCTTCGGCGAGCTGATCGGCGCCTGGCTGGTCGACAGCTGGACGGCCATGGGCGAGCCCGCCCGCACGGTCCTCATCGAACTCGGCCCCGGCCGCGGCGTCATGATGGCCGACATCCTTCGGGTCGCGGCGAAGCGGCCCGATTTCGAGCGCTCGCTTCAGGTGCGGCTCTACGAGCAGTCGGCGCGCCTCCGCCTGCAGCAGAGCAAACGCCTGCAGGACGCGGCGGATCTCGACTGGCTTCTCGATCTTAACGACGCGCCGGACGCGCCGATGCTCGCCGTCGGCAACGAGTTCCTCGACTGCCTGCCGCTCCGCCAGTTCCAGAAAACCGAACGCGGCTGGCGGGAGCGGGTCGTCGGCCTCGGCGCCGACGGACGCCTCGCCTTCGCTCTCGACAATCGCGACGTCGCCGCGGACGTTCCGCCCTGGGCGGAAGGCGAACCTGACGGCGCGATCATCGAGATCCGTCCGGAGGCGGAGGAGATCGTCCAGTTCTTCTGCGAGCGACTGAAGAAGCGTCCCGGCCGGGCGCTCTTCATCGATTACGGCCATGCGCGGTCGGCGCCCGGCGACACGCTGCAGGCCCTGCGCGGCCACGAGCGCGTCGGCCCGCTGGAAACGCCGGGAGAGGCGGACATCACCGCCCATGTCGATTTCGCCGCCCTCGCCCGCGCCGCCATCGAGGCGGGCGCCGCCGTCTACGGACCGATCACCCAGGGCGCGTTCCTGCGCCGCCTCGGCGCGGCGGAGCGCACCGAGCGGCTGAAAGCCCGCGCGACGGCGGAACAGGCGAAACTCCTCGACAGCGGGCTTGATCGGCTGATCGGCGCCGGCGAGATGGGCGAGTTGTTCAAAGTAATTTGCATCGCCTCCCCGGGCCTCCCCGCCCCCGCCGGGTTCGTGGAGTTATGAGCGCGCCGTTCCGCCTGACGGCGCCGCCCCTCGCCGCCCTTTCGGGCGTCGCCCACGGATTTTTCGGACGCGCGGGCGGCGTTTCAACCGGGGTTTACGAGAGCCTCAACACCGGCCTCGGCTCCGACGACGATCCGGATGCGGTTAACGAGAACCGCGTCCGGTGCGCCGTCGTCCTCGGCGTCGCCCACGACCGGCTCCTCACCTGCCGGCAGGTTCACTCCCCGATCGTCGTCTACGCAGCGGAACCCTGGGAGGGCCCTGCGCCCGAGGCCGACGCCATCCTCACCGACGCGCCGGGCCTCGCCGTCGGCGCCCTCGCCGCCGACTGCATGCCGGTTCTTTTCGCCGAGCCTGACGCCGGCCTCGTCGCGAGCGCCCACGCCGGATGGCGCGGCGCCCTCGCCGGCGTCCTCGAAGCGACCGTCGAAGAGATGGCCGCCCGCGGCGCGGTTCGCGAGCGCATAATCGCCGCCCTCGGCCCGTGTCTCAGGCGCGAAAACTTCGAAGTCGGCCTCGACCTCGTCGACGCGTTTACGGAGAAATATCCCTACGCGGAGACGTTCTTCCACGACGACCCCGCCCGTGCCGACAAGCGCCGCCTCGACCTCGCCGCCTACGCAAGCTGGCGCCTCGACGCCGTCGGCGTCGCGCTCGCCTGGGACGCGGAGCGCTGCACCCTCGGCGAACCCGACGTCTGGTTCAGCCACCGCCATTCGAAAAAGACGGGCGCGCGGGACTATGGGCGGAATTTGTCGGCGATCGCGCTGGCGTAGCGGTGCGTCAGGCCTCACGAACATCATTGACACCGCAATAGTTGCATGAGCAACATTCCGCATGGCGCTGTCAAAACAGGACTGGATGCTGACCTGGGCGAGCCTTGTTCACGCCTCGACGCGGCTGCAGGCGGGGCTGGAACGGGAGCTGCGCGAGGCTCTTGGTTTCGGGCTTTCGGAGCAGGACCTCATCAAGCAGCTGAACGCAAACGGCGGCCGGCTGACGCTGACCGAACTCAGCGAACGGATTTTCCTGTCGAAGGCCGGGCTCACACGCATGCTCGACAGGCTGCAGGACGCAGGCCTCGTGGTTCGCGCGCCCGTCGACGGCGATCGCCGATCGATGAGCGCCGCGCTGACGGCCGCCGGCGAGACGGCCTTTGCACGCTCGCGGACCATTCTCGAGGCCTATGTGCGTAAAGAGGTGCGCGACCGGTTAGCGGAAAACGAACTCCTTGCGCTCAAAACCGGGCTCGAAGCTCTGCTGCGCGGCCACGGCGTCTGGGAGGGTCAGATGGAGCACCTGAAAGGCGGGCCGGCTCACCGGAAGAAGCCGGCATGATCCGTCTGCTTACAGCCGGTTTCATCGGCGCCCTCCTCCTCGCGAGCGCGCTGCGGGCTGCGGAGGGCGGCGACAGCGCACTCACGGCCTACGCCGTCTATGCGACGGAGCTTTACATCGGCGCGACGATCATCGCCGCGATCGCCCTCGGCGCATGCGGCCTGCGGCTTGATCGCGTCGGTTTCGCCGGCGGTCTGAAGCTCGAGCACGCCGCCCTCGCCCTGTTCGGGGTCGCGGCGCTGCAGGGCGGGCATCTGGCGATCGATTTCTTGCTGACGGACGTTTTCGGCGTCGCGCGCGATCTCAGCCGCTTCGAGGCCGTGGCGACGTCGCCGGCGGCGCTTTTCTCCGCCCTCGCCCTCAGCTGGACGTTCGCGGCCTTCGGCGAGGAGATCGCCTATCGGGTCGTCCTTCTGCGCGGGCTTGCAGCGTCCCTCGGCGGCGGGGCGGGCGCCAGCGCGGCGGCGCTTGTCCTGCAGGCCGCCCTCTTCGGCCTCGCCCACGCCTATCAGGGGCCGGCGGGTGTGGCGGGATCGGCCTTCAGCGGTCTCGTCTTCGGCGCCCTCGTCCTCGCCGCCCGCGGGTCCGTCTGGCCCGCCGTCCTCGCCCACGGCCTCAACAACACGATCGGTCTCGTGGCGCTCTATCTGGAGCGCTGAAACCGGCCGCTTCGCGCTTGCGAAATTGTCGTCAAAGCGTCACACAGCCCGCGGGAACGCGCCTTACGTCGGGAGGCGCGAGCGGGCGAGGACGGACGGCCATGAAAATCATCGCGGGAAATTCGAACCGGACGCTGGCGGCGGCGATCGCCCAGCGGCTCGGCGTGCGCCTGGTCGAGGCGGAGGTGAAGTCCTTCAAGGACGGCGAGGTGTTCGTCGAGATCCGCGAGAACGTGCGCGGCGAGGACGTTTTCGTCGTCCAGTCGACCTCGAAGCCAGCGAACGACAACCTGATGGAGCTCCTCATCATGATCGACGCGCTGTCGCGCGCGTCGGCGAGCCGCATCACCGCCGTCATCCCCTATTTCGGCTACGCACGGCAGGACCGTAAAGCCGGCCCCCGCACCCCGATCTCCGCGAAGCTCGTCGCGAACCTCATCACCACCGCCGGCGCCGACCGGGTGCTGACGGTCGATCTGCACGCGGGCCAGATCCAGGGCTTTTTCGACATTCCGACGGACAATCTCTACGCGGTCAAAGACATCGAGCGTGCGATCCGCGACCTCCACGCGGCCGAAGCGGACGAGCTTATGGTCGTCTCCCCAGATGTCGGCGGCGTTGTGCGCGCCCGGGCGCTCGCGAAGCGCCTCGGCGACACGGACCTCGCCATCGTCGACAAGCGTCGCGAGCGGGCGGGCGTCTCGGAGGTTATGAACGTTATCGGCGACGTCGACGGGCGCAAATGCGTCCTCTTCGACGACATCGTCGATTCAGGCGGCACCCTGGTGAACGCCGCCGAGGAGCTTTTGAAGCGCGGCGCGAAAGAAGTTTCCGCCTACGTCACCCACGGCGTCCTTTCCGGCGACGCCGTCGCGCGGATCGAAAGCTCGGCCCTCGCCCGCCTCGTCACCACCGACTCGATTGAAGCGACAGACGCAGTGAAGGCGGCGAAAAAGGTCGTCCACCTCTCGATCGCCACGCTCCTCTCCGAAGCGATCCGCCGCATCGCCCACGAAGAAAGCGTCTCGATCCTGTTCGACTAGCCATTAAAGGACGCGCAATTGACGGAATTTTCGCTGTCACGGCGGTTCGATTTTTTGGGACACGCCATCGCCTACGACGTTTTCGGTGAAGGCCTTCCTCTTGTCTGCATCCACGGAACTCCGTTCTCTTCTGTCGTTTGGCGCGACATCGCCCGTGAGCTTTCCCACCGGTTTCAAGTTATCTGCTTTGATCTATTGGGCTACGGACAATCCGATATGCCCGATACGGACGTTTCGCTTGGCGTTCAAAACAACGTACTCGCTGCACTCTTCGCAGAACTGGCGCTCGACCGCCCGAGGGTTCTCGCCCATGATTTCGGCGGCGCAACCGCCCTGCGCGGCCACATTCTTAACGGTCTGCAGTATTCCAGGTTGATCTTGATCGATCCTGTCGCCATCAGGCCGTGGGGATCGCCTTTCGTGCAGCACGTGCGGGACCACGAGAGCGCTTTCGCAGGGCTCCCCGCGTATCTTCAGCGGGCCCTGCTTGAAACCTATATCGATGGCGCCGTCGCACGGCCGATCGCTACCGAACGCCTTGCGCCGCTTGTCTCGCCGTGGCTCAGCGAAACCGGTCAGAAGGCGTTCTACCGCCAGATCGCCCAGATGGATCCAAAGTACACGGACGCGATCGAGTCTCGGTTCGACGAGGTTGGCTGCCCGACGAGCCTCCTTTGGGGCGTGGACGACGAATGGATTCCTGTAGACAGTGGGCGACGCCTCAGCAGGCTAATCCCGAATTGCCAATACCGCGAAATTCCTTTTTGCGGCCACCTAATGCAATGGGACGCCCCTGAAGCGATCGTCGCCGAGGCGTTGAACTTTTTTACAGCCACTCCCGCTTAGTGAGGGGTCCGCCAAAGCTGGATCGCAACCATTTTACGTCAGAGCCCCCCGCCAGACGGCGTAGCCCGCATCGACGAACGCGCGAGCGGATTTGAAATAGTCCGAGCGCAGACGGGCGTCGGCGAGCTCCTCCGGCAGCAGCGGATCGAAAGCGATGGACCGGATCGCCTCGCGGCCGATGTGGAAGGCGGCCGCCATTGCGGCGGCGACGGGCGCCTCGGCGAGCGCTTTCGTTTGCTCCGGCAGCCGCGCGAGGCCGTCCCGGTACGCTGTTTCGAGCGTGGCCGCGTCGTGCAGGCCGCGGAAGGCTGCATCGCTCTCCCCATCAGCCGATGACGGTCCGAGGACGCGCGTCCCGGTCTTCAGGCCGGCCCTGCCCAGGCCGGAGGCGACAGCGTCGAGATCGTCGATCAGATTGTCCGCCCGCGCCCAGAGCCCGGCCTCCGCCTCCGCGAAGCCGAAGAGACGCAGGGCCCGCTTGTGGGCGCGCTCGGCTTTCGCAGGCCCGCGCGGCGCGGCGGCGTCGACGACGACGAGCCAGCGGCCGGTCCAGGGTCTGAGACGCCGCTCGGCGGTCCGCCAGGCCCCCCAGACGGTCTGCGCCGCCGCCCGCCGCTCGCCGAGGCGGTATCGCCCCCGGGCGGGAGAGACGATCTCCCCGTCCGCGAGCAGGCGGGAGATCGCCATGCGGATCGCCGGCGCCGCGAAGTCGAGGGTCTCCGCGCCGCGGGCGAGGTCCGCGCTCCCCAGTGTCTCTCCGGGCCGTGCCTCGAGGAGCTGCAGCACGGTTTCCCGGGCGGAGAGCACGGCGCCGTCGGCGACCGCATTTTGCAACGAACCAGCTTGCATATGGCGCACTTTATGTTACAAAAATTGAGACGTCGACAAGGGGCCGGCCCATGAAACTCTCCGAAGCGCTTAGTCGAGACGAGTTGCGTGCGTTCTCCAAATCCTCGGACCTCAAAGGCGGCCTCCTGGTCGCGGGCAATATTGCGATCCTCGCCGGCGCGTTCGCCTTGGCTGCGTTCTTTCCGAACCCGCTGACGATCGCCGCAGCCCTCCTCCTCATCGCCGGCCGTCAGCTCGGCTTCGCCATCATCCTGCACGAATGCGCCCATGAGAGCCTTTTTGAAACGAAGAGCTTCAACCGCGCGGTCGGCAAATGGCTGGCCCAGGGGCTGACGGACGTCCCCCTCGACGGCTATCGCGCCTATCACCTGAACCACCACCGCCATGCGGGCACCCCGGACGATCCGGACATTCCGCTGGTGAAAGGCTATCCGGCCGACCCCGCCTCCATGCGCCGCAAATTCACCCGCGACCTCACCGGCCAGACGGCGTTCAAGGAGTTTCTGTCGTCCGTGAAGCGGGCGACATGGGAGGACAAGGCCCCGGTGTTCGCCGCCCATGTGGTGATGCTGGCGATCCTCGCGCTCGCCGGCGCGGCGTGGACCTATCTTCTCTGGTGGGTCGCGCGGATCTTCCTCCTGCCGGCGTTCATGCGCCTGCGGATCATCGGCGAGCACGGCGTTGCGACCAACATCCTCTCGACCGACCCGCGCGACAACACCCACACCACCATCCCCCGCTGGTGGGAGCGCCTCACCGTCGCGCCGAACAATGTGAGCTATCACCTGGAGCACCACATGTTCGCTGCGGTCCCGAGCTACAATCTGCCGAAGCTGCACCGGCTCCTGTCCGAGCGCGGCTATTATCGCGGCAAGAGCTGCGTCACGGTCGGCTATCCGAAGGTGCTGAAGGCGGCGATCGCCACGGTCGCGCCGAAGCCCGCCGCCGCTGCGGCGTAAGCCGAGGGCGCGGCCGACATCCATGTTGTCAACGGCGTGCGGCTGGCGTATAGCCGCGCGCTCATCAATTCAGAGACATGCGCCGAGCGCCCCCACGGCGCGGCCCCGAAGGACCAGCCCCATGGCCGAGACCGATATTTTCACCTGCGAAGTGCGCGATCGCGTCGGAACCGGCGGCGCGCGGGCGACCCGCCGCGAGGGCTGGGTGCCGGGCGTTCTTTATGGCGGCGATCAGGGCCCGGTTTCGATCCGCCTGAAATTCAACGAGGTGCTGAAAGCGTTCAACGCCGGCCGGATGTCTTCGACGCTTGCGAAGATCCGCGTGACCGAAGGGGCCGAGACGTACGATCAGGACGTGGTCGCCCGTGAGGTTCAGGTCGATCCGGTGAAGGACATGCCGGTCCACGTCGATCTGATGAGGATCAACAAGGGCGATTCCATCACGGTGGACGTCTCGGTCCGGTTCGCGAATGAAGAGAAAAGCCCGGGCATCAAGCGCGGCGGCGTTCTCAATATCGTCCGCCACACGGTCGAGCTTCTCTGCCCGGCGACCGCCATCCCCGAGTACATCGAGGCCGACCTCGCGGGCCTCGAAATCAACGACGTCGTCCACATCTCCGCCTTCAAGCTGCCGGAAGGTGCGAGCCCGACGATCACCGATCGCGACTTCACCGTGGCGACGATCTCGGCCCCGTCCGGTCTCAAGTCTTCCGACAACGCCTCCGATGACGCTGAAGAAGATGAAGGCGCAGCAGAAGCCGCGAGCGAAGACGCGGAATAATCCGCGTCTTGATCAGCGAGGGAGGCCGGGCCCATGCGCCTCTTCGTCGGCCTCGGCAATCCGGGCGCGAAATACGAAAAGCACCGGCACAATATCGGGTTCATGGCGGTCGACCGGATCGCCGAAGCCCACGGCTTCGACGCGCCCAAAGCGAAGTTCCAGGGTCATGTCGCCGAGGGTTTCCTGGAAGGACTCGCGGGCCGCGAGCGCGTCCTCCTCCTCAAACCCCAGACCTATATGAACGAGAGCGGCCGCGCGATCGGCGAAGCGGCGCGTTTCTACAAAATTCCGACCGAAAAGATCGTCGTCTTCTACGACGAACTCGACCTCGCCCCCGGCAAGGTGAAGGCGAAGCGCGGCGGCGGCGCCGCCGGCCACAACGGGATCCGATCCACCGACCCGGTGATCGGAAAAGACTATCTCCGGGTGCGGATGGGCATAGGCCATCCGGGCTCGAAGGAACGGGTCACCGGCCATGTCCTCGGCGATTTCGCGAAGGCTGATTACGAGTGGCTGGAGCCTCTCCTCGACGCAACCGCCCGCGCCTGCCCCATGCTCCTCGCCGATGACGACGGCGCGCGCTTCATGACCGAGCTCGCCCGCCTGACGGCCCCGCCGAAGGCCGAGACGCCGAAACCAAGGCCCGCCGGGACACAACCGTCCGAGGGGGTCTCGCCCCAGGCCGATACGCCCTCTGAAGGCCCAATGGCCGAGGCGCTCCGAAAGCTGAAACGCGACGGCGGTTAGCCGAGCCGGTCCCAGCCTTTGTCGCGCACGGCGTTGCGGTAGCTGCGGCTGACGGGCGCCTCGCGCCCGTCCGTCGTGAGGAGCGTCCAGCGCCCGCCGGTCCGGTCGATCCGGGCGACCGCGTCCGTCGACGCCCACCAGCCCCGATGGACGCGGGCCCCGTCGAGGAGCCGGACGGCCTCCACCGCGTCAGCGAACGTCGCGGCGATCAGCGCCTCGCCGGCGGTTGTCCTTACCCGGACGTAATGATCCTCGGCGCTCAGCGTCAGAATATCCGCAGCGCGCTGGTCTGCAGGAAGCCGGGCGCGGAACGCGGCGAGCTTCGGGTCGGCGTCGGCCGCCTCCTCAAAGCGCTTCAGGCTGAGGGTCATGACGCCGGTGACAGCGACGGAGATTGCGAGGACGGAAAGAAATACGTCCGTCAGAATGCGCAGAGGCAAAGGCTGACGCAGGAGGGCTTCCAGGACCGCGACGCAGACGAAGGCGGAGAGGGTCGCGGCGCCGGCGGTCCCCGCCCGCAGCGCCGGCGTCGGCAGCTGACTCGCGACAGCGGGCCGGATTTTCCAGTTGAAAAGCGACCCGCCGCACCAGCCGGCGAAGAGCGAGACGCCCCAGTAAATCGTCCGCTCGACGAGACCGAGATGCGCGCCGGTGCCGAACGGACCGAGATAAACGAGCAGCGCCGTCGCCCCGAGGAGGACGCCGGCCTGCACCCGCTCGCGCTCGTCAAGCACGGCCGCCGCCTTCAGGTTTTCCCACCGCCCCGCCAATCGACGCCCCTTTTTCGCGAACGAACCGCCCCGCATCGTGAACGGACAGGCCGGGTTCTAGCGGCCTCCGCGGCCTCATCGATACCCTGAAACCGTCCAGCGCGACCATGCGGCCGCGCGCACCAGAGCTCACATCAGGGAATAAGAACCGATGACAACGCCTTCAAACATCATCGTAAAACGCTGCCTCGCGGGAACCGCAGCGCTCCTCGCCGTCCTCGGCGCCGAAGCCTGCGCCGGGAAACCGGCGGGGATCACCCAGGAACTCACAGGCGGCCGCACCGACGGTCTCGCCGATCTCGAAATCCAGGTCGATGTGAAGATCCTGAAGGGGCGCATCATGCTCGCCCTTTACGACAGCGAGGCGGCCTATAACGGCGGACCGGCCGTAGCGGGCGTCACTGGGGAGGCCGACGAAAGCCCGGTCGTCATCTCCGTGAAGGACCTGAAACCCGGAACCTACGCCATCAAGGGCTATCACGACCTCGACGGCGACGGGAAAATGAACACCAACGCCTTCGGGATCCCTAGCGAGCCCTACGGCTTCTCGAACAACGCCCCCGGCAATTTCGGCCCGCCGCCCTTTGAGAAAGCCGCCTTCGAGGTGACGGCCGGCGGGACCGTCCACAAAATGGCGATCAAGTGAGGGGCCGAGCATGGTGACGCGCCGAACCCTCCTTTCGGGAGCCGCCGCCCTTGCGGCGCTCCCGTCCTCCGCCTTCGCCGCCCCGCGGCGGCTGAAACGCGGTTTCCAGAACCCGCCGCGCGGCGGCTACGACACGCCGGCGCTTGAGCTTGTCGCCGGCCGTCCGCCTGCGGACCTTGAAGGAACCTATTATCTCAACGGGCCGGCCTTCTACGAACGCGGCGGCGAGCGCTACGGCCACTGGTTCGACGGCGACGGGATGATCCACGCCTTCCAGTTCTCCGGCGGCCGGGTCTCCCACCGCGGGCGACACGTCGAGACGACGAAGTTTCTCGCCGAAGAAAAAGCGGGGCGGTTCCTCTACCCCGCTTTCGGCACCGCGCCGAAATCGCCGGCTTCGGTCGGGCGGCCGGACGACGTCAACGTCGCCAACATCTCCATCCTTCCGTTTAGGGACGAGGTTCTGGCGCTCTGGGAGGGAGGCTCGGCCTACGCTCTCGACCCGGAGACGCTCTCGACTCGGGGGCCGAAGGTCTACGCCGACGACCTCGCCGGCGCGCCCTTTTCCGCCCACCCGCGGATCTCCGCTGACGGAACGGTGTGGAACTTCGGCCACGACCCGTTCTCCGGTCGGCTTGCGATCTATGAGATCGGGCCGTACGGCGCCCTCAAGCGCTGGGGCATGGTGCAGGGCGGGCGCGGAATGTGCCACGACTTCATCGCGACAGCGCGCCATCTCGTCTTCGTCTTCCCGCCCTGTACGCCCGGCAGATCCTCCGCCCACTATCTTGGGAAGTTTGTCTGGCGGGCGGGCGAGCCGCGGGAGATCGTCGTCGTCTCCAAAGAGACGCTGGAGATCGTGCGCCGCCACGAGCTGCCGGGGGCGTTCCAGTTCCACCATTTCAACGGCTGGGAGGAGACGGACGGGACGATCCGGTTCGCAAGCTGCGCGTACCCGGACGACAGCTGGATGCGCGAGGACGCCCGCGCCGTCACCCGCGGCGTTCCGTTCTCCAGTGAGCGCAGCGCCCGGTTCGAGGCGGTGACCCTCCGCCCCGACGGACGCGCGAGCGTCGAGACGGATGGCGCCAAAGCGGAGTTCCCGATGTTCCGTCCGGAGAGCGCCGAAACGCGCGCGCCTTCCTGGTGCTCCGGCTACGCGGAGAACGGCGTCGACGCGCTCGTCGCACGCGACGCCGACGGCTCCGTCATTGCGACATGGGCGGCGGGGCCGGACATGATCCTCGGCGAGCACGTTTTCGCCGGACGGCGGCCGAGCCGGTACCTCATCGGAACCCAGTTCGACGCGGCCCGCGGGCGCACCCTCCTGTCGCTCTTCACCACTGACCGCATCGCCGACGGCCCGGTCGCGATATGGACGACCCCGAAACCGATCCCGCTGCCGCTGCACGGGCGGTGGGCCTGAGCGCGACCGACGACCGAGGTTCGTCGCCGGCCGCCGAGCATGCTATCGTCCTTCCTGGAACAAAGGGGACGGACGAATGATCGCTCGCTTTGTCGCCGGAGCCGTCGCGCTGGTCCTGCTTCTCGGCGCGGCGGTGTTCGGAACGGGCTCCCTGCCGGGCCTTCTGTTCGGGTCGGCGAAGCGCCTCGACATCGCAGGCGTAGCGCCGGTCGTCGCGCCCACGGCGGCCGGCGACGCGCGCGGCTGGGACGCCTATGGCGGCAACGAAGGCGGCGCGCGGTGGAGTGCCCTCGACGAGATCAGGGCGGACAACGTCCGCGATCTCGCCGTCGCCTGGTCCGTGCGCACAGGGCATGCGGACGTTCCTGAACACGCGCTCAAGCGATCGGCCTTCGAGGCGACGCCGATCCTATTCGACGACAAGCTTATTCTTTGCACCCCTTTCAATCAGGTGCTCGCGCTTGATCCGGGAACGGGCGAGGAGCTCTGGCGCTTCGACGCGGCGATCTCTCTGGACCAGCGGCCGGCGAACAAGTTCGTCTGCCGCGGCGTTTCGGCCTGGGAGGACGCGGGCGCCGCGGGTCCGTGCGCGAAGACCGTCTTTATGGGAACGAACGACGCGCGCCTGATCGCCCTCGACGCGCGGACGGGCGAGCGTTGCCTCGGCTTCGGCGAGGACGGGGAGGTCCGGATCGACCCCGGCATGGATCTCATCTGGCCCGGCGAATTCCAGATCACCTCGCCGCCGGCCGTCGCCGGCGACGTCGTCATCGTGGGCTCGGCGATCTCCGACAATGTCCGCGTCGCCGCGCCGCGCGGGACCGTCCGCGCCTATGACGCGCGCACGGGCGCCCTGCTCTGGACGTTCGATCCCGTGCCGCGGGAGGCGAGCCTCGCCGCCGCGCAGGGCTGGCCGGAGGGCGTCGCGCCGGTCGAGGGCCACGCCAACGTCTGGTCCACCATGTCCGTCGACGAAGAGCGCGGCCTCGTCTTCCTGCCGACTTCCAGTCCGAGCCCGGACTTCTTCGGCGGCCTGCGCGTCGGGAACAACGAGTTCGCCAACGCCGTCGTGGCGCTGGAGGCTGCAAGCGGGGCCGTCGTCTGGAGCTTCCAGACCATCCGCCACGATGTGTGGGATTATGACGTCGCCGTGCAGCCGGGCCTCTATACAGTGACGACGGATGAAGGCGCGCGGGATGTCGTCGCCGTCGCGACCAAGCACGGCTTCGTCTTCGTCCTCGACAGGGAGACGGGCGCGCCCGTGCTGCCGATCAAGGAGGTCGAAACGCCGCCGACGGACATTCCGGGCGAGGTGCTGGCGCCGACCCAGCCGATCCCGGCGATCACCCCGGCGATCGTTCCGGCGGGCGTCGATCCCGATACGGCCTTCGGTCTCACCGGCTTCGATCGCGGCGAATGCCGGGCGCGGCTCAAAGCACTCCGCGACGACGGCCTCTTCACTCCGCCCTCCCTGGAAGGAACCGCCCTT
>JBCBJX010000049.1:0-22097 GCA_038522735.1 Pseudomonadota bacterium | reverse complement strand
GGTCGGGTCGGGCGCCGGCTCGCCCTTTTCGTAGATCGCGTCGAACTCCTCCTCCGCGTCGCGGGAGAAGACGAAGTCGTGATGCGCCAGGTGTTCGTAGCGCTTGTTGAGGCCGAGATAGAGGACGACGCCGGAGCATGCGGGTTCATAGCGCTTCTGCTTGGCGTACTTTTCGCCGACCGAGCCGCCCACAAGCTCTTTGTACGTGCGGATCGAGTCCATGTTCGAGACCACTGCCGAGCAGGCGATGTGCTCGCCCGTTTCGGTCTCGACGCCGACGACCCGGTCTCCGGCGCGGACGATCTTCGCGACCCGCGTGTCGGAGCGGAACTCCGCCCCCTGCTCATCTGCGAGCTTCTTGAGCGCGACGGGAACGGCCCGGGTGCCGCCCATCGGGTACCAGACGCCGAGATCGGTCTGCATGTGGCCGATCGAACAGAGCACCGCCGGCGCGTTATAGGGCGAGGACCCCACATACTGAGTGAAATGGTCGAGCATCTGGGCGACCCGCTCGTCGGGGACCTGCTTGCGGATCGTTTCGGCCACCGTCGAGCCCATGCGCAGCGCCAGGACGTCCGAGAGCGTCTTCGGGTCCATCTGCTGTTTCAGGTTCATCGTGTCACGGATGGATTCGACTGACTTCCAGAAGAAGAACTTGTCGGAGATGTCGTGCAGCCGCTCCGACAGCTTGATGAAGTCTTCATACCCTTGCGCCGAGCGGGTCGACGGCGAGAACGCCGCGACGTTCTTCTTCATCTGATCGACGTTCTCGACGAGATCAAGGACGCCGCCGTCGTCGAAAAAGCAGCGCCATTGCGGATCGAGACGGACAAGCTCCATGTAGTCGGAGACGTCCTTGCCGGCCTCGCCGAAGATCCGTTCAAGAACCGTCGGCACGGTGAGGATCGTCGGCCCCATATCGAAGCGGAACCCTTCCTCCTCGAGAGCCGCCGCCTTGCCGCCGAACCAGGCGTTCTTGTCGAAAATTATCGGCTTGTAGCCGCGCGATGCGAGGGTCGCCGCCGCGGCGAGACCGCCGAGACCGCCCCCGATGACGGCGACTTGATAGGTGCCTGCGGCGCTCATGCAGCCTCCGTTATGGTTTCCGGTTGCGCGTCGGTCACCGGACGCACCCGGCCGACGACAGGAGCTCCCGCCCTGTCATTGTAGCCGAGGCCGAGATCCTTCAGCAGCAACCGGGCCGAAATGCGTGCTGATTCGTAAATCACCGGCAGGCCGGATCCCGGATGCGTGCCGCCGCCGACGAGATAAAGTCCGTCCACGTCCTGGAACCGGTTGCGCGGGCGGAAATAGAGCATCTGGTTCATGGTGTGAGCGAGATTGAAGGTCGCCCCGCGGTAGACGGAAAGGTTATCGCGCCAGTCGGCCGGCGTGACGACTTTCTCGTAGACGATCCGATCCCTGATGTCGCGTGCGCCTGCAACGTCGGCCATCCGCTGCAGGGTGAAGTCGCGCATCGCCGCCGTAGTCGCAGCGTCCCAGCGCGTTTCGCCCTCCAAATTGGGAACCGGCACCAGCACATAGACGGCCGACTGTCCGGCCGGCGCCATCGTCGGGTCCGAGACGATGGGGTTGGCGACATAAAAGGACGGTTTCTTCGGCAGGATCTTGTCGTCCTGGATCTCTGCGATGTTGCCCGCGAAATCGTCCGACAGCGCGACGGTGTGGTGCGGCAGGTCCACTTCGCCGTCGACGCCGAGATAGAGCATGAAGGTCGAGCACGAATAATTCTTCGATGCGATCGTCTTGTCGTTCCAGCCGCGGCGGCGTTCGTCCGGGACGAGCTCCGTCATAGCGTGAGCAAAGTCAGCGTTCACGACGGCGGCGTCGCAGGGGTAAACGCCCTCGTCGGTGCGGACCGCCGTCACTTTTTTCCCCTCGTACTCGAAGCCGCGCGCGGGTTCGCCGTACCGGAGCCGGACGCCCATCTCGGCGGCGATTTCCGCCATCCGCCTGGAGACCGCCCCGCAGCCGCCGATCGGATGCAGTACGCCGTACTCATACTCAAGCAGCGCAAGGATCGTGAACAGGCTCGGGCACTGATAGGGCGACATGCCGAGATACTTCGTCTGGAAGGAAAACGCCTGCCGCGTGCGCGGGTCCTTGAAAAAGCGCTTCAGATCGCCGTCCACGGATTTGTGCGGCCGCATCAAGGGCAAGGCCGTCAGGAGGTCCGGCTTTACAAGATCAAGCGGCGAGGAGAACGGCCGCTGCAGGCAGGACTGGAACTTGTCGAACTTCTTTCGGTTGTCGTCGAGAAAGGCCGGCACCGCCGCCGCATCCTCGGCGGATATCTTCGCAATTTCACGCTGCAGCGCCGGGATGTCCGCCGCCGCGTCGATGTTCGGACCGCTTTCGAAGGCGATGCGATAAAGCGGGTCGAGCCGCTTGGTCTCCACCTCGTCATAGAAGGAACGCCCGCAGGTCTCGAAAATCTCCTCGATAATCCGAGGGTAGAGGAAGAAGGTCGGGCCGAGATCGAATTTGAACCCTTCCGCATCGATTGTGCTGGTGCGGCCGCCCGGTTTCTCGTGCTTCTCGAAGACGGTGACGTCCAGTCCATGAGCGGCGAGAAGCATGGCGGAAGCGAGCCCGCCGGGCCCTGCTCCGATGACGGCGACGTGTTTCGACATGAACGACTCCGGTTTTGCGAACGCTTCCTGATACGCCGACGGCGCTCGCGCGGTTCACGCGTTCGAACGTAATCGAAATCGGCCCGCGGGCCATCCACCCCGCGCGTTCGACTCCAGATTGCATAATTCCGCCAATCAACCCTTGCGCGAATGCTCGCCGATGTTAATCTTGGGTTAATTATTGCGCTCAGCGGGGTACGAACACGCCTGAGGAAAAACGCATTCTCTGCATCGACGGGGGCGGGATCAGAGGCCTCCTTCCGGCGATGGTTCTGGCGGCGCTTGAGGAGCACATGCGCGCCCGGGGCGACGACCGGCCGCTGCACCAACGCTTTGATCTGATCGTCGGCACCTCGACGGGCGGGATCATCGCCGCAGGTCTCGTCGCCCCGTCGCCGAAGGATCGGCGCCGCCCGGCCATGGACGCAGCGCGTCTGGTCGATCTTTACGACCGGCGCGGGCCGGAGATCTTCGCCCGGGAGCGGTTCCGCAATCTGCGCGAGGCGCTTGGACGGTTCAGCGGCCGGCCGCTTTCACAAGAGAAGTACGACGCCGACCCGCTGGAGCGCATTCTCGGCGAATACCTCGGCCGGGCGCAGATGCGGGACGCGCTGACCAACGTCGTCCTTCCCGCCTATGACATCGAGCATCGCGGAACGCTCTATATGCGCGGCAGGCGCGATATTAATCGTCTGAATGCAGATAAAAACGGCGCCCACGATTTTTATTTCAAAGACGCCGCGCGGGCGACCTCCGCCGCGCCGACCTTTTTCGAACCGGTACGGGTGCGCAATCTGGACAACGGCGATCTCTATACCCTTGTCGACGGCGGCGTTTTCGCAAACCAGCCGACCCTGTGCGCCCTCGCGCAGGCGAAAGCGCTCGGCTGGGCCCTCGACGACGTCAAGGTTCTCTCCCTCGGCACCGGTTACCAGACTCGGCAGTACACATATGAACAAACGAAGGACTGGGGGCCCTTGCAATGGATCAACCCGAACCAGGCGACCCCGATCCTCTCCATCGTGATGCACGGTCAGGCGGACAGCTCCGACTGGAACGCAGAACAGTTTCTCGGCAAAGCGCATTTCACCCGCATCGACGCTGAACTCGAACGCGGCAAGGGCATGGACGACATGGACGACGCGAGCAGGCGCAATCTCGACAACCTCGCGGAACTCGCCGGTGAAATGATCGCCGGCGCCGCCCGCGATCTCGAGGAGTGGGCGCGATGACGCCGAGCGGGCTTCAGGCGCAGGCGCAAGCCCTCGTCCTCGCACTTTCTCTCTCCGCTTGCGGATCGTCTCTGTCGGTCAAAAACGCCGAGACCTTCTCGCGCGCGCTCGACACGACGACAGTCGCCGCGGACGCGGGGTTTCGGCGCCTTGCCGACATGGACGTCGCGGACCAGGACGTGCGGGCGGCCGACGCCTTCGTGTTCGACGGCGGGGCGCTCAACCTCGCGCTCGACCGCTCGCTCCTGGACGAGATTGAGAAGCGGCGCGCGATCCTGCGCGCGCTCCATCGGTATGCGGACGCTCTCGCCGCCGTCGTCTCCATAAAAGACCGCGACACGCTCGACGCAGCCCTCGCGCACGCCGGCGACGATATCGGCGCCGTTGCGGCGGACTTTGACGGCGGAGGGGATGACCTCGCCCAGACGGCCTCGGACGCCTTCCGCTTCATCGCCGTTCGCCTGATAGCGCATGATCTCGACAAAAAGCTCGCGCCGATCGTCCGCGGCGCCCATGGCGACCTTCAGCGCGTCGTGGTGCAGTACAAGACAGATCTTCGCAATGATGCGGGCGGAGGCTTCATCGCGCTTCTCGACGGAGCGATTGCGGGCCAGGTCGCTCACCGTCGCAAGATGCTCATGGTATTGAGAAAAGATCGCCGGACCGACCGCGAGGCGCTGTACGACGCGGTGATCAAGGCGCGTCAAGACGTGCGGGCGTTGGAGAGAACGCGCGACGCCTTCGACGCCCTGCCGCCAGCCCTCGATTCGCTTCTCGCCGCCCACGCCGCCCTCGCAGAGCCGGCCTCGTCGGACGCCGCCGCGACGGCCGCTCTCTTCGCCGAAGACGCCCGCCAACTCGCCGCGATCTTCGAAGACCTCCGTCAGGATAGGAACGAAACGCCATGACCACCTACGCCGAAGCCCGCGCGATCATCTCCAACGCCATCACGATCCTGGAGAAAGCCGAGGACGGCGCGTCGGACGATGAGATCATACTCCTCTTGGACCTCGCCGATCTGCTGCGTCAGGAGCGCAGACGCCTCGACATCGTACGCCTCGCCGATGACGCCGGCGTTTACGTCGATGCGAAAGGCGCCCTCGCTTCGGCCGCCGACAAGCTGAAACGCCTGAGTGCGGAAACGCGGCGAAAGATCAAGGCGGCCGAGCACACGGCGCAGGCTGTCGGGGCCCTGGCTAAACTGGTCGAGCTGACAGCGGATCTCGTACTCTAAATCCGCCACCTGACGAATTGGGTGACGATCGCGACAGTTCGGCCTCCGAGGCGGTCGTTTATCGACGTTCACACAGCCGGTCGCCGCGGCCCTGCGAAGCAAACCGCATAGCGGGCTCGCCTGAGGCCAGCGAGGGGAAATTGGTGCGGGCGGCCGGGCTCGAACCGGCAAGGCCTTGCGGCCGAGGGATTTTAAGTCCCTTGCGTCTACCAATTTCGCCACGCCCGCGGGAGCGCGAGAGGTAGCACCGGCCGCCCGTTGCGGGAACCTTTCAGACCTCCCGACGCGCGCCCTTTGATGTTGCATCCCCCGCCGCCCGGGCCTTTAGTTTCAATCAGAAACGAAGCGCCGATCTCGGGGGAGACCATGGAGCACCGGAAGACCATTCTGGCGGTGGACGGCGGCGGCGTTCGCGGCCTCGTTCCGTTGATCATCCTGCGTGCTCTTGAAGAGAAGCTGCGCGCCCGCGGCAAGCGCGAGCCCCTGCACCGCTATTTCGACCTTATCGTCGGGACCTCGACAGGCGGCGTCGTCGCGGCGGGGCTCACGGCCCCCGCGCCCGGCGGCGGACCGGCCATGGACGCCGCAGCCCTTGTCGAGCTTTATCAGAAGCGCAGCCGGGCGATTTTCTCGCGCCCGCCGCTACGCAACGTGTTTGAGTCAATCAGTAACTTCGATTTTAGCCGGCTCTCGCAGGAGAAGTACGACCACAAGGCGCTGGAGCGCATCCTGCGCGACGCCCTCGACGAGGCGCCGGTGAGCGCCGCCCTCGCCGATGTTCTCATCACCGCCTATGATATCGAAAATCACCGCACGGTCTATCTGCGGGGCGGACCCAAAATCAACGCGCTGCCGGGCGTTGCCGGCGATTTCCTGATGCGCGAGGCGGTGCGCGCGACCACCGCCGCCCCCACTTTTTTCGAGCCGGCGAGCGTCCGCAATCTGACGACCGGCGAGCAGCTGACCCTCGTCGACGGCGCGGTGTTTGCGAACCAGCCGACCCTCACCGCCCTCGCCCAGGGAAGCGAGCTTGGCTGGGATCTCCGGGAGACGAAAGTCCTCTCCCTCGGCACAGGCTTCGTCCAGCGCAGTTATTCCCTCCGGCAGGCGCGCAGCTGGGGGCCGCTCGCCTGGATTTCGCCGCGCAACGGCTCGCCGATCCTCGCGATCATGGCTCACGGCCAGGTGGACAACGCCAACTGGAACGCCTCCCAGCTCGTCGGTCCGGACTGCGTCACCCGCATCGACGTGGAGCTGGAGCGGGGCTCCGGAACAGAGAAGATCAACGATGCGAGCAAGCGCAATATCCGCCGCCTGACGGAGATCGCCGAAGCTCTCGCCGCCGAGCATGACGCGAAGCTGGAGATGTGGGCGGACAGGCTGGGGGCCTAGCACGCCAGACGAAGACGCTCAGCACTCCACCACATTCACCGCGAGACCGCCCTGGCTCGTCTCTTTGTACTTCGTCGACATGTCGAGGCCGGTCTGGCGCATGGTCTCGATCACCTGATCGAGGGAGACCTTGTGGTCGCCGCCGGAGCGCAGCGCGAGGCGGGCGGCGTTGGCGGCTTTGACGGCGCCGATGGCGTTTCGCTCGATGCAGGGGATCTGGACGAGGCCGCCGACCGGATCGCAGGTGAGGCCGAGATTGTGCTCCATGCCGATCTCGGCGGCGTGCTCGATCTCGGCCGGCGTCCCGCCCCAGACGGCGGCGAGACCGGCGGCGGCCATGGAGGAGGCGACCCCCACCTCCCCCTGGCACCCCATCTCAGCGCCGGAGATGGAGGCGCGCTGCTTGTAGAGCATGCCGACGCCGGCGGCTGTGATGAGAAACGTGCGGATCTTGTCCCGCGCGCCCTCCTCCGCCGCGCAGTAATGGCGGACGACGGAAGGAATAATCCCGGCGGCGCCGTTCGTCGGCGCCGTGACGACCCGGCCGCCGGCGGCGTTCTCCTCGTTCACCGCCATGGCGTAGACGTTGAGCCAGTCGAATAGGCGTTCGCGCTCGTTGGAGAGGGGCGCGCCTTCGATGTCGGCCCAGAGCTCCGGCGCCCGGCGTTTTACCTTCAGGCCGCCGGGCAGGACGCCGCGGGTCTTAAGGCCGCGGTCGATGCAGGCGTTCATCGCCGCCCAGATCTCATCGACCT
This sequence comes from Pseudomonadota bacterium, assembly GCA_038522735.1. Taxonomy (GTDB): domain Bacteria; phylum Pseudomonadota; class Alphaproteobacteria; order Caulobacterales; family Parvularculaceae; genus JBCBJX01. The sequence goes on along the minus strand of JBCBJX010000049.1, from coordinate 14,830 downwards.
TTTCAAGCGTCTCCGCGCGCGGGCGAACGGCGTCCTCGTTGGCGAGGATGATCTGCGCGATCGGGAGCCCTGTCTTCTCCGTCAGCTGAAGAAGCTCTTCGGCGGAGGAAAAGGGGTGCGGACCTGAACGAGCGTTGACGATGAGGTCGTCTTCGGCCGGCGCCGTCAGCTGCTTGGCGCTCGCGATGAACCCGCCGCCGACGGAGTAATAAGTGCGCTCGAAGAGCGCCGCGCCGTCGGCGTCGTAGGCGACGAGGCGCATGCCGTTCGGATGCAGTTCGGGGATGACGTCGCCGCGAAAATCGATGTCGCGCTTCGGGTCGAAGGCGATCTCCCGCGCGCCCAGAAGCGCGAGACGCCCGGTCTCGCGCACTTGGGCGACGGCGGCGTCGGCCGCGTCCGGATCGACCGTCTCCGGCTCTTCGCCGAGAAGACCCAGGATCGCCGCCTTGTCGCAGGCGTGGCCGACGCCGGTGAGCGCGAGGGAGCCCTGAAGCTCGACGAGCACCCGCGCGGCGTCGCCGAGCGCGCCCGCCTCCCCCGCCTCGACCAGAAACCGGCGGGCGATGCGCATCGGCCCCACGGTGTGCGAACTTGAGGGACCGACGCCGATTTTGAAGATGTCGAAGACGGAGAGCATGGGCGGAGCCTACACGGCTCCGTTCCTTGAATCGACGTCCAAGGCCCCGAGGTTCGGTCCGAGACGTCCGGCGCTGAATAGCGCTATGGTTGCGCCCGCTTCCGCGCTTGCCCGCTCTGGTTACCCGAGATAGCGTCCAAGGCGCGCCATGAGGGCGCTGCGGGCGGGGAGGCGCGCGATGGCTCATGACTGGTCCGCAGGCGACATCGCCTATGGCGGGTATCCGACGTCCCATGTGTTCAATTTCAAGCGCACCTCGAAAGGCGAGCTGAAGCTTTCCCGGCTCAAGCACCTCCTTTGGGGCGATTGGATCAAGGTGACGGATTATTCCTACGCCGATGATCCCGAAGCCGATATCCGAACGGACGGAGAGGCCGCTCTGGTCGCTGAGACGGGGGAAACCCTCGTTCCGGTCCGCGTGCGCGGCGTCGACGGGTACATGGAGCCGGCCGATCTCCAGAAAGAACGCCTCTTGGAGATTGTCTTCGTCGACGTGGGTCAGGGCGACGGCGCGCTGGTGGTGCTGCCCGACGACCGCAAGCTCGTCGTAGACGCGGGCGCCGGTGACAACATGTACCGCTATCTCAATTGGCGGTTCGCCGGCTTTAAAAAGTCGAATACGGATTTTGACGGGATCATCGTCACCCACCCGGACCTCGACCATTACGCCGGCTTTCAAGAGCTGTTCGACAATGAAGACGTCTCGGCTAAACGCGTCTGGCATAACGGGTTGGTGGAACAGTTCGGCGTCTCCGCCGCCGGGGCCCAGTCTTCATCAAGCGCCAAACTTCTGGGCGACACCGAGGTGGAGAACGGCCAGCGCTATCTGACCGGGCTCGTCGAGACCGACGAGGCCCTCGCCGTCCTTCTCGCCGACGAAAACCGCTGGGTGAAAAAGTCCACGCGCAACCCCAAGCGCTACCCGAAGCTTCTGCATACGGCGCAGTCGGCGAAGAAGCCGAACGGGAAGCGACGGTTTGAGAAAATTGAGATGTTGTCGATCGCCCATGGGGAGTTCTCGGACGGTAAGACCTATGTGCCGGGCTTCGCGCCGAAGCCGTCGCGAGGCTTCGACATCCAGATCCTCGGCCCGGCCGTGGAGATGGGGGACGGCGCGCCGCGCCTGCCGACCTTCACGTCGAAACCGCAGGAAAAGACGACGACGCTCAACACCGGCAAGACGAAAAACGGGCACTCCGTCCTTTTGAAACTGCACTATCGCGATCTGCGGCTTCTCTTCGGCGGAGACCTCAACGCGCCGGCGGAGATGTATCTTCTGAACCACTATACCGGACTGCCCGTGCACGACCGGAACGACGCGCCGGAGGACGTGGTGGTGAACGCGGCGCGCGAAGTGTTCCATGCGGACGTTTCAAAGTGCTGCCACCACGGCAGCGCCGATTTCGTCGACATGTTCATGGAGACGGTGAACCCGGTGGCGACGGTCGTCTCCTCCGGCGATCAGGAGGGCCACGCCCACCCCCGCTCCGACACCCTCGGCGCCATCGGCCGCAACGGCCGCGGCCGACGCTCCCTCATCTTCTCAACGGAACTCGCCCGCTCCACCCGCGAATTCACCGACCGGGAGGACACGCCCTGGTACAAGGCGGTGAAGCTGGAGGCGAAGGCGGACAAAGAGACCGACCCGGAGAAAAAAGCGGAGATGCTGAAAGAGGTCGAGCAGCTGAAAGAATGGGACCGCACGAACAACGTGACGGTCTACGGCTCGATCAATCTGCGCTCTGACGGCCGCAAGGTGGTGATGGCCTATATGCTGGAGCGCCCGAGCGCGTCCCGCCGCTGGGATGTCTACACGCTTGAGAGCGTCGGCGGCGGCCCCCTTTCCTACGTGCCGGTGAAGGAAGCGGAGAAGCGGGAGGAAGAGCGGCGGCGGGCCGCTGCAGAGAACGAAGGCTCTGACCACTGAGTTTGTTGATTGACCGGTACGGGCCCTTTGCGTCCGATGGCCGACGCGGCGGTGAGCGGCTAACGTCGCCCTAAAATGGAAACCGGTCGCATAAAAGCGTAGTCCTGAATAACTCTACGTCGATTACGCAATCCGAACGGATTTTGGGTCAACAATCTCATTGCAGACGCCACAGACGATGTCTGTTTGCAGGTCATGACCGCAGGGTTTGTGCACCACCGGCGACCAACCGCCTGGGCCAGGTTTCGACCAATCTGTCGCCCAGGTTCGAATGGCAAGGATAGGCTTGAACAAGTCAAGTCCGGAGGGCGTCGCAAGGTAAGAGGCGTTTCGATTTTTGCCTGCACGTTTGATTAGACCGGTTTCGATTAGGTGCTTCAGGCGGTCACTTAATATGTTTGTTGCTAACCCAAGTGTTTCTTGAGCTTTTCTGAAATGAAATGGACCTTTCATTCCTCCATACATGATTAGCATTGACCATCGATCACCAAATGCCTTGAGCGCCTCCATCGCAGGATCGGGTCGGCTTGATACGTCATCGAATGAAGTCATTTTGCGCCAGCCCCTCACGTTACTGCCGCTCGTGTATGCGGTATCTAAGGGAATGAGCTGCGGCCAGGAAATGTCATCGAATTCGACAGGTTGCTTGCATGATCGGCATACTGTCTGAATCTTTAAAGGATGCCCGCAAGCTCTATGAATGAGTGTCGGCCTGTTCTTCGGCTCTCGCCAAGTCTCGGACCAATCTATTAAAGCTAATGCAATCGGATAGATGGCAAGGCCTTTATCGGTCAGTCGATACTCTTGGCGCTTACCGCCCTCCCTATTTGGTTGTTGCCTTAGAAGGCCAATCTCCAGTGCGTGTTTTAGCCTCTCGGTAAGGCGCGCTCTTGAGATCTGCAGCGCGTCGGCAAACGCCCCGAAGCTGCGGACGCCGAAGAAGGCCTCGCGCAGGATCAAGAAGGTCCAAACATCGGCAATCTGATCGACGCCTGCGAGATAAGCCCCGGTTTTTGCGTACGTTTTTACGGCCATGGCGGCTGAACCTAATACCGATATCTGCCTGAATCCAGATTTCGCTTGCATAACGGAACCATTTAAATTAGTTCCAAAAAGCAAGCAAATTTGATGGGCTCCCAAATCAGTAGAAGGCCAAATCAGTAGAAGGAACGTACCATGAGCACCACGCCGCACGGCTTTAATCGGGCGACTGCATCACTGCCGGAGACTGAGTTTCTTCGGTACGAAGAAGAAGGCGATCTCGGCACGATTACCCTCAATCGTCCGGACGTCATGAACGCCCTCTCGGTCGATCTCAGCCGTGAGTTTTGTGAGGTTTTGGAATACGTGCGCGATCAGGCGCATCTCCACATCGTTGTCATAAAAGGCGAGGGTGGAAACTTCTGTGTTGGCGATGATTTGACAGAGATGTCGGCCGGGGCATGGGGGGATCCAAATGAAGTGGTTCGCCGCGTTCGCTACTATCAGCATATGGCGAACACGCTTGAAGAGCTCGACAAAATCACCGTCGCTGCGGTGGAAGGCAACTGTGTCGGAGGCGGGCTCGAAATCACCATGGCCTGCGATTTCGTGATCTGCACTGAGAGTTCACGTTGGGGTATGCCTGAAGTGGACTGGGGGATCACGCCTGGCTGGGGTGGTACGACGCGTATGGCGCGGCTCATCGGTCGGCGCATGACCAAAGAGATCAATTTACTCGGCGCGCTTCACCCGGCAAAACGCGGGCTCGAATTAGGGCTCTTCAATCGCGTTGTCGGCGACAATCACCTTGGTGCGGCAACGGATGAATTGGTGGAGCTCTTGCGGTTGAAAAACCAGCAAGGTCTTCGACAGCTCAAGTTCATTATCAATAAGAATGTCGAAGCCGACCTGTACACCGCGCAAGGCTTTGAAGCGGTTCAAGCCGGCTTCACATCCGCCGTTCTGATGAACAGTCTGGTCGCCGACTCTGATGGCGTCCATGGCTGGCTTGCCTACTCGAAAGGTGAAGCCGACAGCCCTATCAAGCAACGGCGCGAGAAGTCGATCAGTTTCTGGACAGACTAATTATCTGAAGAGGAGCGGTCTCATGTCCCAAACAACTTCGATCAAGATCGGTCAGCACGTTGGCCGCACCGGGCTCTCGTCGCTCTTCTTGCTTGGTGGGATAAACAAGGTCGCCAATTTTGCTGCAACTACGGAGCGGATGGAAAGCGTTGGGCTAGCGCCAGCGATTGTTCTCCTGCCTGCTACGATTGCTCTGGAATTGATTTGCGGAGCAATGCTGGTTTTGAAGGCTCAGTTCGCATGGATCGCCGCCCTCCTTTTGGCGGTCTTTACGCTTGCCACCAATCTCTACTTTCATACCTTTTGGACGCTGGACGGGGATCTGCGCGCTCTCGAGCTCTCTCTTTTTTTCAAGAATGTCGCCATTGCCGGCGCGCTTATCTTTGCAGCGTCCGTCCTCGTCCCGTCTGACTAGAAATCCAGCTGAGGCCGGCAAAACCCTTCACGAAAGGAACCATTTATGACCCGCAAAGCCACTGTGCTTTACGCGACCGGAACCGTCATGGCATTAGCCGCATGCGCACAGACGCCTGATACCGTCTCGTCGCCGATTGAGCGCGTCGACGCCTTTTATGCCGCGCTGGCGGCTGAAGATCAGGAAACCGCGCTCGGATTGCTCGCGCCGGATGCCATGCTGCGTGCGCCATACAATCCCAATGGAGATGCCACGGATGCGGGCATCCGGTCATTTCCAGCTTCCGTATACGTTGTCAGCGCCTTGCAGACTTATGACAATCTCGTCTTCGAAGACCGCGAATACAGCGTTGCGGATGATCGCGGAACAGTCTGGATTGAAGCGGAAGGTCGCCTGGTGGTCGCATCGACGGGGAAGCCTTACGAAAACCGCTACGTTTTCAAGATTGAACTGAGCGAGGCTGGGATCACCGAGATCACAGAGTACACCAATGTCGCAACGCTCGCGCGCGACGGGGTGACCGCCGGGGCGCGGTAACAACTTTAGGGCACAACTCGAGAGTCCAAGGTCTCGACTAGAGTCTAAAGCTCGCCCAAGTCAGACGCTCGTACAAACTTCTGATCTGACCATTTCCAGCGATCCCTCGCCGCCCCCTTCGCAGCCCTCATCCCTTCCGATCCCCGCGCACCGGCTCCACGCCCGCAGCGCGCATGGCGGCCTCCACCGCTTCAATAGCGCGCTCGGCGAGGTCGGCGCGTTCTGAACGGGCGACGACGGTGACGCCCTTCTCGGCGTCGTCGATGGGATAGGAGCCGATCTGGACGCCGTTGAGGGCGTCCTGCACCGCCGCCAGCTGCTCCGCCAGCCGACTTTCCGGGACGCCGCGGGCGGTGATGGCGAGGGAGGTGAGCGCCGGGCCGCGGGCGACGCGGTCCTCCAGCGCGTCGAGCATGGAGCGGAAGATGCTCGGCACGCCGGCGAGGATGAAGACGTTCTCCACCGCGAAACCGGGCGCGCCGGTCTCCTTGTTCCGGATCAGCTCCGCGCCCGCAGGCGTCATCGCCATGCGGCGGCGGGCGGGGGTCAACTCTTCGCCTTGGGCGGAGTACCAGGCCTCCATGAGGCGGATGATCTCCGGGTGCTCGGTAAACGGTTGATTGAACGCTTTCGCAATGGCCTCCGCCGTGATGTCGTCATGGGTCGGACCGATGCCGCCTGAGGTGAAGACATAGTCGTGGCGCGCTGAAAGCGCGCGCACCGCCTCGACGATCGCGTCCTGATCGTCCGCCACCATTCGCGCTTCTTTCAGCGCGACGCCCCGCTCCGTCAGCCAGCCCGCAAGGTGGTGGACGTTCGCGTCCCGGGTGCGGCCGGAGAGAAGTTCGTCTCCGATGGCGAGGGCGGCGGCGGTTTTCATTCGGAACTCCTCGCATTTGACCGGCGGGCGGGCGCCGTTAGGGTCCGGCGCTTCTTGAAAAGGGCCCCGCTCATGCGCCTCCCCGCCCCGCTCGTCAAAGGGCGGCTTGTCGAACGGTATAAGCGCTTCCTCGCCGACGTGGTGCTGGAGGACGGGACGGAGACGACCGCCCACTGTCCGAACCCCGGCGCGATGACGGGCGTCGCGCCGGAGGGGGCGGCCGTCTGGCTCTCCGACCATGCAGGCAGGAACCGCAAGCTCCGCTATACATGGGAGCTGGTCGACGTCGACGGCGGCCTCGTCGGGATCAACACCCAGAACCCCAACAGGATCGCGGCCGAAGCGGTCGCCAAAGGCGCAATCCCCGAGCTCTCCGGCTATCCGGACCTCCGCACGGAGGTGAAATACGGCGAAGGCAGCCGGGTCGATCTCCTCCTCGAAGGCGGCCGGAAAAAAGGCCCCTGCTATGTGGAGGTGAAGAACGTTCACCTCATGCGCGAGCCGGGTCTCGCCGAGTTCCCCGACAGCGTCACCGCCCGCGGCGCGAAGCACCTGCAGGAGCTGGCGCGGACGGTCGCGGGCGGCGCCCGGGCCGTCATGCTCTATGTCGTGCAGCGCGCCGACTGCAAAAGCCTGCGGTTCGCCGCAGATATCGACGCGAAATACGCCGCCGCTTTTGCAGAAGCCCGGCGCGCGGGCGTTGAAGCCCTCTGTTATGATTGCGAGATTACGACGAACGAAATCACGCTCCGCCGTCCGCTGCCGATTGAGGAATGACGAACCGCCGATGACCTATGTCGCCGCTGAAACCGCGGACCTGAAACGCGACGGGCAGATCAAGCTGCACGATCCGGAAGCCTTCGAGGGCATGCGGACGGCCGGTCGCATCGCCGCCGCCGCCCTCGACATGGTCGCGGACCTCGTGGCGCCCGGTGTCTCGACCCAATCCGTGGACGACAGGGTGCTGGAGTTCGTGCTCGACCACGGCGCCCTGCCTGCGACCGTCGGCTATCGCGGCTACCGCCACGCCTCGTGCATCTCGATCAACCACGTGGTCTGCCACGGCATCCCGTCGGAAAAGACGTTCAAGGACGGCGACGTCGCGAATATCGACATCACCGTCATCGTCGACGGCTGGCACGGCGACACCTCCCGCATGTTCTACGCCGGCGAGCCGAAGGTGAAGGCAACGCGGCTTTGCGACGTCACCTTCGAGGCGATGTGGAAAGGGATCGAGGCGGTGAAGCCCGGGGCGACGCTCTACGATATCGGCGTCGCCATTCAGGCGCATGCCGAGGGGTGGGGATATTCCGTGGTGCGTGATTTCTGCGGCCACGGCCTCGGCCGCATGTTCCACGACGCGCCGAACGTCGTTCACTACGGGGAATTCCAGGACCGCTCCGGATACATCCACCGCGCGGACATGACGGAGCTGAAGCCCGGCATGTTCTTTACGATCGAGCCGATGATCAATATCGGCCGGCCCGACGTGAAGCTGCTGAAAGACGGCTGGACGGCGGTGACGCGGGACAAGTCTCTTACCGCTCAGTTTGAACACTCCGTGGGCGTTACGGCGGACGGCTTCGAGGTCTTCACGCGCTCCCCCGCCGGACGCGATCGTCCGCCCTACGCCTGACGCCGATGCCGGAGGGGGTGAAACCCGAGAACCACGCCGCCGGCCACCGTCAGCGCCTGCGCGAGCGCTTCCTCCGGGGCGGCGACGAGGCCGTGCAGGACTACGAGCTGATGGAGCTCGTCCTCTTCCGCGCCATCCCGCGGCGGGACGTGAAGCCGCTGGCGAAAGACCTCATCAAGACCTTCGGCTCCTTCGCCGCCGCCTGCGCCGCCTCGCCCAAACGGCTGCGGGAAGTGCGCGGCGTCTCGGACGCCGTTGCGGCCGAGTTGAAAATCGTCGCCGCCGCGGCGCGGCTGATGGCGCGCCAGAAGGTCCTGAAGAAGGACGTCATCTCGTCCTGGAATGATCTCAACGCCTACGTCGCCTCCGCCATGGCGCATGAGAAGCGAGAGCAGTTCCGCGTCCTTTTCCTCGACAAGAAGAACGTGCTGATTGCGGACGAAGTGCAGCAGACCGGCACCGTGGACCACACGCCCGTTTATCCGCGGGAGGTGGTGAAGCGGGCGCTGGAGCTCGGCGCCTCGGCCATCATCCTGGTCCACAACCACCCCTCCGGCGACCCGACGCCGAGCAAGGCCGACCGCGAGATGACGAGGCAAATCGTCGATGCGGCCGCGCCCCTCGGCGTCCGGGTCCACGACCATCTTGTCGTCGGCAAAGAACGGACGGCGAGCTTCCGCTCCCTCGGCCTGTTGTAGGTCGCATGGCCCCGCCTCCCCCCCGCCGTAGACTTCCCGCCCGCGGCGGCGTAATCGCCGAGGCTTTCTTAAGAGCCCGCGAGGAGCCCGCCATGATCCCCCGCTACGCCCGACCGGAAATGACCGCGATCTGGTCGCCGGAGCGAAAGTTCCGCATCTGGTTCGAGATCGAAGCCCACGCCGCCGACAAGCTCGCGGACCTCGGGGTCATCCCGGCCGAAGCTGCGAAAAAAGTCTGGGAGAAAGGCGGCGCCGCGACCTTCGACATCGACCGGATCGACGAAATCGAGCGGGAGGTGAAGCACGACGTCATCGCCTTCCTCACCCATCTTGCGGAAATCGTCGGGCCGGAGGCGCGCTTCGTGCACCAGGGCATGACGTCCTCGGACGTTCTCGACACCTGCCTCGCCGTGCAGCTGAAGGAAGCGTCCGACCTCCTGCTCGCGGGCGTCGACCGGGTGCTGTCGGCGCTCAAGTCCCGCGCCGAGGAGCACGAAGAAACGCTCTGCATCGGCCGCTCCCACGGGATCCACGCCGAGCCGACCACCTTCGGGCTGAAGCTCGCCGGCCACTACGCCGAATTCGTCCGCGCCCGGCGGCGGCTGGAAACCGCGCGCCAGGAAATCGCGACCTGCGCGATCTCGGGCGCCGTCGGCACCTTCGCGAACATCGATCCGGCGGTGGAGGCGCATGTCGCGGAGAAACTCGGGCTCGAAGTCGAGCCGGTCTCCACGCAGGTGATCCCGCGCGACCGGCATGCGGCGTTCTTCTCAGCCCTCGCCGTCGTCGCCTCGTCGATCGAACGACTGGCGACGGAAGTCCGCCACCTTCAGCGCACGGAAGTCCTGGAGGCCGAGGAGCATTTCACCGCCGGCCAGAAGGGCTCGTCCGCCATGCCTCACAAGCGCAACCCGATCCTGACGGAGAACCTTACGGGCCTCGCCCGGCTCGTGCGCATGTGCGCGGCGCCGGCGCTTGAGAACGTCGCCCTCTGGCACGAGCGCGACATTTCTCACTCCTCCGTGGAGCGCGGCATCGGCCCGGACGCGACCATCCATCTTGATTTCGCACTGCACCGGTTGGCGGGGGTCGTTGAGAATCTGGTCGTCTATCCGGACCGCATGCGCGCCAATCTCGACCGGCTGGGCGGGCTGCACCATTCCCAGAACGTCCTCCTTGCGCTCACCCAGGCGGGGCTGGCGCGGGAGACCGCCTACGCTCTCGTCCAGCGGAACGCCATGCGGGCCTGGAACGGCGAGGCGGCGTTTCTTGATCTTCTGAAGGCGGATGATGAAGTTGCGGCGGCCGTACCGGCCGCCGATCTCGACGCGCTGTTCGACGACGCGCGCCATATGCGTCATGTAAAAACGCTCTTTAGGCGTGCGTTCTCTGCGGCGTGAGCACCGCGAAAGGTCGCGCGAGCGCGGCGAGGCGCTCGCGCTCCATGAAGGCGACGAGAGCCGTCACGCCCGCAAAGACCAGAGCAACGACGAAGAGGGCCGGCGTCGGCTCTTCACCCGGCGCAGCGGCGACGACGATCCCGAGCCAGGGCGAAAGGTGGAAGAGGATCGCCCCGCCGATCAGCCCCGCCGCCATAACGACGCCGAGATGGCGCGCGAAAGGCGCGATCAGAAGCGCGCCCGCGACAAGCTCGCCGACGCCGACCGCGAGACGGACATAAGGCTCGAAGAACGCGAACCCGGATTTTTCCGCGATCGTGGCGAAGATGACGTTTTCGGCGCCGAATTTCTGGCTGCCGATGAAAATCAGAAATGCGCCCAGCAGGACGGCGGGCGTGTGACGGACAAGCGCTCCCATGACGGAACCTCCAGCAAGCGGCGCGGAACGCGCCGGGACGCACCGTCAGTTAAGCGAGAGCCCCGCGCAGCGCCAATCAATCGCTTTCACGGGGCCGCGACCTTCATCTCACTTCGGGACGCGCGCCCGCCGGAGCGACGTCACTGGGCCGAGATGCCGCCGTCGACCTTGAATTCCGAGCCGGTCACGAACTTTGATTCATCGGAGGCGAGGTAGAGAACGACGTTCGCCACGTCCGACGGCTCGCCGACCCGCTTCATCGGGATTTGTCGGGAAAGCTTGGCGATCCCCTCCTCCTCGCCGCCCATCATCGCTTTGATGGGGTCAAGGATCGGCGTATCGATGAATACGGGATGTACGGAGTTTGAGCGGATCGCGTAGCCCTGGGCGGCGCAGTGAAGCGCGACGGACTTCGAGAACATCAGGACACCCGCTTTTGCGACATTATAGGAGAGCATGACGCCGGAGGCGAGAATGCCGGCGATGGACGAGATATTGACGATCGACCCCGGCTGGTTCGCCTTCAGGTAGGGCATCGCCGCTTTCGTCCCGATAAAGAGGGAATCGACGTCGATCTCCATGACGCGGCGCCACCCTTCGAGCGTCTCGTCCTCAATCGAACCGAAACCGCCGACGCCGGCGTTGTTCACCAGCACCGATACGCCGCCCATCGCCTCGTTCGCCGCTTTAAGAGCAGCGTCCCAGTCAGCCTCCGAGACGACGTCGTGCTTGAAGGCGAAGGCCGTCCCTGCGCCTTCGGCCTCGTTGATTTCCGCGGCGACGGCCTCAGCGCCGTGGAAGTTGATGTCGGTCAGCGCGACCTTCGCGCCTTCGCGCGCGAGGGTGCGCGCGAATTCCGCGCCGAGGCCCTGGGCCGCGCCCGTGATGAATGCTTTTTTCCCGGCGACCCGTCCCATGGCGTCCTCCCTGATCTCGACGGCCGAGACCTAACCGGGACAGCCGGGGGCGGGAAAGCGCGGCGCGCAGCGCGCCTTAGACGCCGTCCTCGATCTGCTGGACCGCCTGGGCCAGAAGCTCGCGCATCTTGCCGCGCAACTCGTCCTCGGCGACGGAGACGCCCTTGCCGTCGAGATCGCCCTTCACCTTGCGGTAGACGTCCTCCTCGCCCGGCTCTTCGAGATCGGCTTTGACGACCGTCGCGGCGTACTCCTTCGCCGCATCGCCCTCGAGACCCATCCTCTCCGCCGCCCAGAGGCCGAGCAGCTTGTTGCGGCGCGCCTCGGCCTTGAAGCGCAGCTCCGCATCGTGGGCGAACTTGTTCTCGAAAGCGTCTTCGCGGTTGTCGAAGGTGGTCATCGCTCAAATCTCCGGTGGGGACGCGGGCCGGAGGCGTCGCCGATTTGAGCGATCGACACCGCTTCCACGCACGCCGTTGCGTGTGCTACCTACGAAGAGAGCACGCGGCGCGCAAGCGCTCGTCATGACGGCGACGCCTCGCGCGTCGCCCTTTTTTGTTTTTAGATTCAAGACGCTGCGCGACTGCCCGCGCGCGACCGAAAGGCTTATCCCATGTCCCGACGCAAACGCATCTACGAGGGCAAAGCGAAGATCCTGTTCGAAGGCCCCGAGCCGGGCACGCTCATCCAGTACTTCAAGGACGACGCGACGGCCTTCAACAACCAGAAGCACGCGATCCTCGAGGGCAAGGGCGTCCTCAACAACCGGATCTCGGAATTCATCATGATGGGGCTGGAGCGGATCGGCGTGCCGACGCACTTCATCCGTCGGCTGAACATGCGCGAGCAGCTGATCCGCCGGGTCGAGATCGTGCCTCTGGAAGTCGTGGTGCGGAACGTCGCGGCCGGCTCGCTCGCCAAGCGCCTCGGCCTGAAGGAAGGCGAGGCGCTGCCCCGCTCCATCATCGAGTTCTACTACAAGGACGACGAGCTCGGCGATCCGATGGTTGCGGAAGAACACATCACGGCGTTCAACTGGGCGAACCCCCAGGAGATCGACGACATGATGGCCCTCGCCCTCAGGGTGAACGATTATCTCTCCGGCCTCTTTGGCGCCGTCGGCATCCGCCTCATCGACTTCAAGGCGGAGTTCGGCCGCCAGTTCGAGGGCGACATGATGCGTCTCATCCTCGCCGACGAGATCAGCCCGGACTCCTGCCGCCTGTGGGACGCCGAGACCGGCGAGATCATGGACAAGGACCGCTTCCGCAAGGATCTCGGCGGCGTCACCGAAGCCTACCGCGAAGTCGCCCGCCGCCTCGGCGTGATGCGGGACGCCGAACCGACGCCCGCGACGGGCCCGGTGCTGGTGCGCACGAACGAGCCGCAGTAGGCGCCGCCCCTAGCGCGACGCCTCGAAAAGCCGACCCCTCTCCGCCGCCAGCACGGTGAGGAGCGTCGCGGCCGCAAGGACCGTCATTCCGACGAACATCGGCCGCATCGTGCCGTCGAACTGCTGGGCGACCATCAGGCCGAAGGTCGTGCTCATGGCGGTCGTCAGAAATCCGAGGGCGGAGGACGCGGAGCCGGCGATGTCGCCCATGGGCTCCATGGCGAGGGCGTTGAAGTTCGGCCCGATCATCCCGACGGCGAACAGCATGATGGAGACGAAGACCATCATCACCCAGAAAGGCGGGTGCGCCGGAAAGCCGGCGAGCGCGACGACGGCGCAGACGCCGACCTGAACCGCGACGGCGGCGTGGGAGAGGCGCCGCATACCGATCTTTTCAACCAGCCGCGCATTGAAGAGCGAGGCCGCGGCGATCGAGAGCGCCGAAGCGCCGAAGAGCACGGGGAACGCTTTCTCATAGCCGTAGACATCGACGAAGATCTGCTCCGACGCCGCGACATAGGACATGAGCGCCCCGAAGACGAAGCCGGACGCGACCGCGTAGCCGATGGTCTGACGGGTCGTCGCGACGCGCAGGACGGCGCGGCCGAGAGTGGCGGGCGATAGGGCGCTTCTGCGTTCCGGAGGCAATGTCTCCTCCATCCGCATGAACGCCCACGCCGAAATCGCGAGGGCGAAGGCCGCAAGGAAGAAGAAAGTCCACCGCCAGTCTCCGGCGTAGATGACCGCCGCGCCGAGGCTCGGCGCGACCACCGGCGCGAAGATGAAAACCATCATGACGAAGGACATGACCTCCGCCATGGCGCGCCCGGCGTAGCGGTCGCGGATGATGGCGACGGCGAGAATGCGCCCGGCCGCGCCGCCGAAGCCCTGCAGGAAGCGCGCGCCGAGCATGGTCTCGAAGGACGGCGCGAGGGCCGCGGCAAGCACCGCCAGCGCATAGACGCCCATGCCGAAGAAAAGCAGCGGCTTCCGCCCGTACTGGTCCGACAACGGCCCGAACAGCGGCTGGCCGAGGGCGAAGCCCGCGAGATAGGCGAAGACGACGAGCTGCGGCGCGTTTTCGTCCGCAACGCCGTAATAGGCGCCGATGGCGGGCAGGCCCGGCAGCATGATGTCGATGGAGAACGCCGTCAGAGCCATCATCAGCGCCATCAGCGCGACGAACTCGGCGAAGGACTGGCGGCTCTCGCCGGCGACGGGCGCTTTCGCGGCGGCTTCGGACATGACGGGACTTTCGGGGTGTCGGCGGAATAGCCGATGCAGCCGATATCGCGCCGACGGCGCAGCGCTGCAACCCCGGCCCCGCATTGACCCCGGGCGCGGCGCGTCCGATAGGACCCGCTTAAATCCGCTGAGACAGGGAAAGGACGAAGGCCCATGAAGGCGACCGTCCGCATCACGTTGAAATCCGGCGTCCTCGACCCCCAGGGCAAGGCGATCGAAGACGCCCTCAAAGGCCTCGGTTTCGACGGCGTCGAAAGCGCCCGCCAGGGCAAGATCATCGAGCTCGACCTCGCCGCGACCGACGAGGCCGCCGCCCGCGCCGAGGTCGAGAAGATGTGCGCCGCCCTCCTCGCGAACCCGGTGATGGAGAATTACGAGATCGAGTTGCAGGCGTGACGCAATGAAATCCTCCGTCATCGTCTTTCCCGCCTCGAACTGCGACCGCGACGCGCAGGTCGCCCTGCGCGAGATATCCGGGGTCGAGCCGGCGATGGTCTGGCATGGGGAGACGCAGCTTCCGGAGACGGACCTCATCGTCCTGCCGGGCGGCTTCTCTTATGGCGATTACCTCCTCTGCGGCGCCGTCGCCGCGCGCTCTCCGATCATGGCGGACGTGAAGACGCGCGCCGAGGCGGGCGTTCCTGTCATCGGCATCTG
>JBCBJX010000048.1:0-22396 GCA_038522735.1 Pseudomonadota bacterium | reverse complement strand
GGTCGGAAATCGCTCGTTGAGTGCAATGGCAGAAGCCAGCCTGACTGCGAGACTGACAAGTCGAGCAGAGTCGAAAGACGGCCATAGTGATCCGGTGGTTCTGCGTGGAAGGGCCATCGCTCAACGGATAAAAGGTACGCCGGGGATAACAGGCTGATGACGCCCAAGAGTCCATATCGACGGCGTTGTTTGGCACCTCGATGTCGGCTCATCGCATCCTGGGGCTGGAGCAGGTCCCAAGGGTTCGGCTGTTCGCCGATTAAAGCGGTACGTGAGCTGGGTTTAGAACGTCGTGAGACAGTTCGGTCCCTATCTGCCGTGGGAGTACGAGACTTGAGAGGAGCTGTCCTTAGTACGAGAGGACCGGGATGGACGCACCTCTGGTGGACCTGTTGTCGCGCCAGCGGCATAGCAGGGTAGCTACGTGCGGACGGGATAACCGCTGAAGGCATCTAAGCGGGAAGCCCCCCTCGATACCAGGCCTCGCTGAGAGCCGTGGAAGACCACCACGTTGATAGGCCGGGCGTGGAAGCGCAGTAATGCGTGAAGCTTACCGGTACTAATTGCTCGATCGGCTTGATCGTTTAATCTCATGCGCGGCGATCGCCTCGTCCGCCGGCCTTCGGGTCAGCGGGGCAGGGCGCGCTGAAACGGGACGTGAGCAGCGTTCCGTAAGACATTGAAATCTCTCGCACGGATCGACTTCGCCGGCCCGGTGGTTCTGGCGGGGAGCCCCCACCCGTTCCCATCCCGAACACGGTCGTTAAAGTCCCCAGCGCCGATGGTACTGCGTCTTAAGGCGTGGGAGAGTAGGTCGCCGCCGGGCCTGCCAAGCCGATCCGCCCTTCTTTGATTTCAGTATATTCCGTCATTTCGATGTCGCGACGATGTGCTTGCGGGCAAGCACATTTATTACCGTCGCGTGCATTGCGGAATATGCGGAATGGTTAACGGCCGTCCTGGTTCAAAGGCCGTGGCCTGATGTCTAAAATTCTTGATTTCGTTGAAAGAATTTGATAGATCCACACTTACGTGAGGTTGATCGCGTGCGTTAGTGTGTCGAGTTTGTCAGTATGCTCAGGTTTTTCATCTCCTGCCTCGCAGGGCTTTTCGCCATCGCCGCCGGAAACGGCGCGTTCGCTGCGCCGATCAAGGTGCTGAACGACGGGTATGGCAACTCCGGCTCCCAGGTTAATTTTGCAAGCGGGCTTCGGCTCAACGACTTCGGCTACAGCACCGGACCGCAGGACCTGGCGCGCAGCTTCGAAGTCGATAACGGCTGGTCGTCGTCCATGGCGAATTCCGCATGGACAATGTCGTCGGATGCCGCGGTGTTTGATCTCGGTTTCGATCAGGAGCGCACCAATGGCGCCGGCGTGTTTTCGCGCACGCTTATCGGGACTATGCGCTTCTACGCGACGGAGGATGTCAATCTGGCCGTCGCCGGCGTCTATGACGCTCTCGGATTCGGTAAGAGCGTCTACACTCTTCGGCTCGTCGACAACCTCACAGGCTCGATCCTGTACGAAGTCGATGAGTCCGCCCAATGGGCGAACTCGGCGGCCTATAGTGCAAATTACAACGTCTTCCTCGGTGCGGGCAGCGACATTCGCCTGTACTTCGACGCTTACGTCATGTCGCCGAGCTCCGGCGAATACACGGCGGAATACGGCTCCGGTGTCGGGTCGTTGAACCTGGCGTTCTCCAGTACGACGCCCGGAGGATCCGGCCCCGGAGACGATAACTGGCCGACGCAAATCTCCGCTCCGGCCGGATTGTCCTTTCTCGGTCTCGGCCTGATCGGTCTCGCCGTCGCGCGCCGCCGCGCCGGCTGATCACGACTTTCGGTCCATAGTCCATCGCTCCATTCCAACGTCGCAAAAGCGTCGTTTGTCATCACCGTTAACGCCTTGTATGGTAAGATGGTTGGTTAGTAAGGGGGTGGACGTGTTCAGGTCAGTCGCGTTTCTATTTGGTCTTTTTGCGACGGCTCTGGTCGGCGTAGCCGCCGCGTCTCCGATTTCCATCGTGGAAACCGACGGCATGGTCGGTTCGGTGGCGAAGTCCGGTTGGTCCGGCCCCAAGGATCTGGATTTCTTAGCCGGCGGCGAGATCGGATCGGAATTCACGCAGGCCTCGAGCGGCGGCGCCTCGTCGCAGACCGCGTTCAACTACGCGGCGACGGACACCCAGGCGACCTTCGACATCGCCTTTGATCATACCACCGGCGCGAGCCCGGGCGACTTGGCCCGCTCGCGGATGGACACCCTTCGGATCGTGACGAATACGGATACGGAGTTCTCGCTTTCCGGCGAGTATCTCTCGATGGGGGTCGGCCGCACGAGTTTCGCCGTCTCCATTGTCGACAACACGACTGGAAATGTCGTTGCAAACTATCTTTATGACGTATCCCAAGGGTCGGACCAGGCGTTCGTTCTCGGCGGATCGAACAGCTCGTCGGGCTCGACCAAAGCCTGGGGCGAGGACGGCGTGTTGACCGGTGTGCTGGCCGCCGGCGGAGATTACTCCATCAGCTTCGACGCTTTCACGATTTCCCAGTGGAGCGGCGCGATGGATGCGAGCGGCGCCGTTTCGCTTTCCTTCAATTCGCTGTCGCCCGTTTACGCCAGCGGCGGCTTCGCGTCGGTTCCGGCCCCGGGCGGCGCGACGCTACTCGTCCTTGGTCTATCCGCGATCGCCTGGTCGCGCCGTCGGTACTGAGAGGGTCGTCGCCAAGGCCCCGGAAGATAATCTGAAAAATACGGATGAACTTGCGCACGCGAGGCTTGAAAGCGGCGCGGGTCTTCGATATTTCTCTTCGCTCCCGCTGAATTCGGCGGACTTCGAACGGTGACGCGGGGTGGAGCAGCCCGGTAGCTCGTCAGGCTCATAACCTGAAGGTCGCAGGTTCAAATCCTGCCCCCGCACCCAACCGTTCTCTCGCCTTCTCGGTACCCGCACCCTACGTCCTCCACCTGATGGGGAGACCGTTATGCTGCGCGCCACGGCGATATACATCGCGCTCTATTTCGTGCTCGTGCTCGGCGACTACGCGTCGACCCAGTTCGTCATCGCCCAGGGCGTCGGCTCCGAAGGCAATTGCGTCGTCCGATCCGAGGACGGCGGACTTTCATCCCGCATCTTCCTGATCGCAAACGCCGTCGGCGCGCTTGTTCTCGCCGCCGGGTTCGCCTAAGCCGAGGGGTGGCGCGCGACATGGCCGGCGGCTTACCGCGACAATCCGTTCGCGGCCTACAAGGACTATATCGATTGGCGCGTGATGCTGGCGCCGCGCAAAGAGGATTACGGCCGCGTCGCGTTCATGACCATGACGGCGCTGATCGCCGTCCTTGCGCTGCGCGCGCTCATTATCCTCAGCAATCTGAATGTCTTGGTGAACGGCGCCGGCTTTTTCGACTGGGCGCTCTCGCCCGGGGAGGACCCTTGCGAAAGCGGTCAGCCCTGGGGCCTCTACGGCGCGATCGCGGGAGCAGCCGCAGCCCTCTGGGCGGTGTCGGTCTTTCCCGCCTCGCGCTTCATCCCCCACCAGGCCGACGCCGCCGCAGTTTAGTGATCGCTGTCGGCGTGAGTCTCGTCGTGGTCGTGATCATGATCATGGTGGACGTGGCCGACATGGGATGCGAGCAGTCCGCCTGCAACGCCGATCGCCATCGCGGCCAGCGTTGAGACCGGCCGACGCGGACCTTCCTCTATCTCCGCGAGCCGAGCCGCGCCGAGGTAGAGGAGGGCGCCGGCGAGAACCGCGAGCGCGGTGTCGAGCAGTTCCCCCGAAGCCTGGTCCGCGAGCGCGCTCCCGACGATCGCGCCGGCCGGCGTTGTCGCCGCCGCTCCGATGAAGGCGATCGCGAACGCGCCGCGGGCGCCGGCGCCGCCGCGTCGTGCAAGGCTGTAAAGGAGGATCGCCTCCGAAAACTCGTGCACGATCAATCCGGCGGACGCAGCCGCGCCGACCGCCGCGCCGTGCTCGAAGGCGCCGACATAGAAAAACCCGTCGATGAACGAATGCGCCCCGATGGCGATCGCCGGGGCGGCCCATCCGCCGGCGCCGCTGCGCCCGATCCGGTCGAGCGCTGCAAACCCGACAAATCCCGCGAGCACCAGGGCCGCCCCGTTCGGCAGCGCCTCGATGCTTTCCGGCGCCAGGTGCGTGAGGGCGAGGGCCGCCAGCAACGCGGCGGCGGCGGTCGACAACAGCGGCTCTAAGGTGCTGGAGACGTCGCGGCGGATGACAACCGCGGCGAGCCCCGCGGTCGCGACGACGGCGGCGAGAAAAGCGGCGACGAGCGCGGACGACTGCAATACTATCATGGATCCGACCCCACCCGCTTCCGCGCGTCTTTGATGTTATGTTATAACATCGATCATCCGAGAGCCAGCGGCCGACGCGCCGTGTTCTGTGAGAAGGTCTTCGTGCGTTTCAGAACTCTTCTCGCCCCGATCGTCGTCATCTGGGCGTTTCTCGCCTCAGCCGCCATCGCCGCCGGCGGCGATGCGATGAGCCTGCGCTGGGAGGACTTGCTTCCCGAGGGCGAGGAAGCGCGCCTCGAACAGATCTACAAGGAATTTTACGAGGGGCTGGAGGCTCAAACGCCGGGGGGCCTCGCCTCGATCATGGAAGGCGGCGCGCTTGACGAGGCGCGTCAGCTCGGCACCTTCAATACGGTCGATGATCTCGACGGGGAGCTGGTGCGAATCCCGGGCTTCGTCGTGCCGCTCGATTTCAACGCCGTGGACGTCTACGGCGATTTTCTCCTCGTTCCCTATTTCGGCGCCTGCATTCACGCACCGCCGCCGCCGCCGAACCAGATCGTCTACGTGCGCGTTGAAAAGCCCGTTCGTCTCGGGCAGATCTGGGACCCGTTTTTCATCGAGGGCGTTCTCCGAACCGAAAAGGCGATGAACGAACTCGGAAACGCAGCGTACACGATGGAGTTCGAACGATTTGACCCCTTCCGATAAACCGGAGAGCGCTAAAGACGCGGCGGTCGATCTGCGCGACGTCCGGTTTCGCTGGAGAACCGGCCCTGACGTGCTGGTCGTCGACCGGCTGTCCGTCGCGGCCGGCGAGCGGGTGTTTCTGCGCGGCCCGAGCGGTTCTGGCAAGAGCACGCTTCTCGGTCTTGTCGCCGGCGTCGCCGAGCCTCAATCCGGCGCGGTGCGGGTGCTCGGCTCGGATATGGCGCGGCTTTCGGGAGCGGAACGAGACGCTCTCAGGGCGGACGGAATGGGTGTCGTCTTCCAGCTTTTCAACCTGCTTCCCTATCTCTCCGTGCTCGACAACGTCGTGCTGCCCTGTCGCTTCTCCCGTCGCCGGCGGGACCGGGCTGTCGCGTCCTCCGGCTCCGTTGCGGCCGAAGCGCGACGCCTTCTCGACACCCTCGGGCTCGAGGAGAAGGCGCGGCGCGGGGCGAAAGCGTCTGATTTGAGCGTCGGCCAGCAGCAGCGCGTCGCCGCCGCCCGCGCCCTCATCGGCGCGCCGCGGCTCATCCTCGCCGACGAGCCGACCTCGGCTCTCGACGCCGATGCGCGCGACACGTTTATTGCGCTGCTCCTCGACGAGGCGAAAACATCGGGCGCCGCCGTCCTGTTCGTCAGCCACGAGGCCGCGCTTGCGGAGCGTTTCGACCGCGCCGAGGACCTCGCGACGTTGAACGGCGCGTGGACGACGCAGGGGCGGGCGGCGTGAGCGCGCCGGTGCTCCCGCTCGCAGGCGCGAGCCTGCGCGCCCGCGGTCTCACCGCCGTGCTCACCGTGCTGACGGTCGCCTTGAGCGTTCTCTTGCTTGTCGGCGTGGAGAAGGTCCGATCCGGCGTCCGGCAGGGTTTTGAAAACACCATTTCCGGCGCCGACCTCGTCGTCGGCGCCCGGACGAGCCCGACAAACCTTCTTCTCTATTCGATCTTTCACATCGGAAACGCCACCAACTCAGTGAGTTTTGAGACCTATGAGATCGTCGCGCGCGCGCCGGGCGTCGCGTGGACGATCCCGATCTCCCTTGGCGACAGCCATCGCGGACGGCGCGTCATCGGCACGACGGAGGCTTTCTACGACCATTATGAGTACGCGAACGGGCGGCGTCTCGAGTTGGCGGAAGGTCGCGCCTTCGAGGCGCCTGAAGAGATTGTTCTCGGCGCCGCGACCGCCCGCGATCTCGGCTATCAGCTCGGCGACGAGATCGTGGTCGCCCATGGCGGCGGAGACGTCAGCTTCGCGGAACACACCGACCATCCCTTTACGGTTGTCGGCGTTCTGAAGCGGACAGGCACGCCTATCGACCGCTCGCTGCAGGTGTCCCTCGCCGGGCTGGAGGCCGTGCACGGAGGCGGACCCGACGATCACGATCATGAGGCCGAAGAGCATGGCCACGACGATCACGAGCATGACGAGCACGACCATCACGGCCACGCCGAGCCGGACACGATCACCGCGTTCATCGTCGGTCTCGAAACCCGGCCGCTGGTGCTGCGCCTTCAGCGCGACCTGAACACCTATGGAGGGGAGGCCCTGACAGCCATCATTCCAGGTCTCGCCCTCGCGCAGCTATGGTCCGTGGTCGGCGTCGCCGAGCAGGTGCTCGCCGCGATCGCGCTTTTCACCGTCGTTATCGGGCTCGTCCTTATCCTGACGAGCGTTTATTCAAGCCTCGCCCAGCGGCGCCGCGAGATGGCCGTTCTGCGCGCCGTCGGGGCGCGGCCGCGGGACGTCTTTTTGCTGATGATCGGGGAGGCGGCCCTGCTCGCCGGCCTCGGCGGCGCCCTCGGCGTCGCCGCGTTCTATGCAGCTTACGGACTGTACGGCGTGGAGTTCGCGGAGAGGGCCGGGGCCTCGCTTGTCGGCGTTCGGCCGGGGCTGTTCGATATCGGGACGATCGCCGGCGTGACGCTCGCCGCGTCGCTGCTCGCCGTCGGTCCCGCTTTCCGCGCCATGCGCGCTGCGCTCGCCGACGGTCTCGCCGTCAAATACTGACGATCGCCGCTCCCCGTTAGCGGCCGCCGAAGGCGATCAGCACGACGAAACCAGCCGCCGCCAGCGGAGGACCGAAGGCGATGGACGTGTCGGCGGCGATCGTCTTTTTGCGAACAACCCGGGCGATGAGCACGCTCGCAAGCGCCAGAGCGGCGGCGGCGAGCACGACGGACGGCAGGAGCCGCCAGCCGAGAACCGCCCCCCAGCCTGCGAGGAATTTCGCATCGCCGCGCCCTAGGCCGTCGCGCCCCCTGAAAAGCCGGTAGCCTTCCTCGATCGCCCGGAAGCCGAGGTACCCCGCCGCCGCCCCCATCACCGCCTCATCGAGCCTCGCGAAGCGATCGCCGACATTGGCCAGCAGCCCAAGCCAGAGAAGCGGCCCCGTCATCGCGTCCGGCAACACCCCGTCGCGCGCATCGATCGCTCCGAGCCCGAGCGCCGTCCACCCGATCAGCGTGGCGGCGAGCGCGTCGACCGTCAGTCCGAAGCGCCAGGCGGCGAGGGCGCCGACAACCGCCCCCAGCGCCTCGATGACGGGATAACGCGCAGGGATGGCCGCGCCGCAGCAGCGCGCTCGTCCCCGGTTGAGGACGAATGAGGCGAGCGGGACGAGGTCGCGAGCGCCGAGCGCCGCGCCGCAGTGGACGCAGCGCGAGCGCCCGCCAAGCCCGTCGGGCGCATCGCGCTCGACGAGCCCCCAGCGGGGAGGGCCGCGATGGGCGAGCGCCGCGGTGAAGCTGCCGGCGACAAAGCCGAGAAGGGCGCCGATCGCCGGCGTCAGCAAAAGCAAAGTCACCTCATCCTCACAGGCGGATCTCGAACCAAGGGCGCCCCGCCTTGAAACCGATCCGCGATTCGCGCATTCCGCCCGCTTTCCGCTCGGTCCTCATGTTGCTCATTCGCCTCAATCCCGGGTTTGTTCGTCCGCCGTTACAAAACGAGCGATGTGGAGAAATTTTCGCTGCTCCCGAATTAAGCATGTAATTCCTCATATTTACTGGCTTCGCCCTCGCTGAAGGGCGCAGCAGGCGCGCCGTCGCGGACCTTCGGCGTCACGGACTGTCACAAGAATGAAAAAGAAGGCTGGTCTTAGAGGCGTGCGTCCGCTTACGCGTCGCGCATCGAGGCGCGTGCGCCTCGCGGCGGTAATGTTTCAGCCAACCCTCGAGGGGAACCCGACATGAAATTCGACTCCAACATCCGTTCGTTCCTGCTGGCCGGCGCGGCCGTCAGCGTCATCGCCGCGTGCTCCGACGCCGAAGTCGTGACGCCGGGCGAAAGCCAGATCACGGTCGTCGTTCCCGGCGGCGGCACGGGCGGCGGCGGCGGCACGTTCGCGACGCGCTCGACGGCCCCGACTGGACAAGCCGACTGCCCGGCGGGCACGACGTTCGTTTCCAATGTCGACGTTCTCGGTTCGGGCGTGGAGACGACGTTCTGTGCACTGACGGCGATCGGCGGCGGCACGATCACGGGCGCGGTCGACATTCCGCTCTCCGCCGACCCGATCCTCATCTCCGGCACGGTCTTCGTCGGCGACGGCACGGCGGGCTCCGCGGACCTCACCGTCGCAGCCGGCCAGACTTTCGTTTCGCGCTCCGACGGCGTGACGATCGACACCCTCGTGATCTCGGCCGGCTCTACGGCGACGATCCAGGGCACAGCGAACGCGCCGATCGTCTTCACGTCGATGGAAGACTTTGACGACGACGGCTTGCCGAACGGCACGTCCGGTACGTCGGAATGGGGCGGCCTCGCCATCAACGGCACGGGTCAGCTGAACGAGTGCACCGTCGATCCCTCCGCCACGCCCGGCACCGCAGCCTGCCAGCAGGTCGGCGAAGGCGGCTCCGGCACCTTCGGCGGCGACGGCACCGGTACAGGTTCAGGTACGTTCGAGTACATCCGCGTTCAGCACGCCGGCTTCCCCTTCACGCCGACGAACGAGCTGAACTCGATCGCCCTGCAGGGCACCGAAGACGGCACCGTCATCAACCACGTCCAGGTCCACCGCGGCGCCGACGACGGCATCGAGTGGTTCGGCGGCGACGCTGACCTCAGCAACGTCGTCATCACGGGCGCCGGCGACGACAGCCTCGACTGGACGGACGGCTGGTCGGGCGCTCTGCAATTCGCCCTCGTCGTTCAGGAAGACGGCGACGATAACGGCATCGAAGGCGACAACAACGGCGACACCGACGCGGACGCCGCGCCGCGGTCCATGCCGAACCTCTCCAACGTGACGCTCATCGGCGACGGCCCGGGTTCGGGCGAAGGCATGCAGCTGCGCGCCGGCACGGCGGGCAACTTCTTCAACATGGTGATCACGAACTTCGACCAGGGCCTCGAGTTCAATCAGGAAGGCACGGGGCCGGATCCGGTGACGGGCTCGATCGCGCTCACCGGCAACGACGACCAGTTCGCCGGCGACGGCGAGGCGCTCTTCAACGCCGGAACGAACAACATCGCGTTCCCGTCCTCGACGCTCGACGGCGTGATCCCTGGCATCAACGAAGACTCCATAACGGCGGCGGACCCGACGGCGATTGACCCGTTCTTCGTCGCGGCCGACTACGCCGGCGCGTTCGGGGGCACAGACACCAACGCCTCCAACTGGACCACGGGCTGGACTGTTTCCGGCTCCATTCCGGGCTCCACGACCGTCGCGGGCTGTCCGACGGGAACGACGCTTTCGACGGATACGCCAGGCTCTGAAGGATTCGGCGGGCGCACCGAAACGCGGATCTGCGACATCGACAACCCGGTCTCCGGCGACGTCGTCCTGAACGGCGGCAACCTCTACCGCTTTACAGGTACGACCTTTATCGGCGTGGACGCCGGCGCCGATCCGGCGGCTCCGTCCAACCCGTCTTCCAGCCTCACCGTCGATCCTGGCGTCACCCTCTACGGCGCGGGGGAAGGCGCGATCGACTTGCTGATCGTTTCCCGCGGCTCGCAGATCTTCGTGAACGGTTCGCCGGTGGCCCCCGTTGTCTTGACGAGCCGGCAAGACCTTGAGAACGGCGGCGTGTTGCGTGCTGGAGCGACGTCGGAAGTCGGCGGCCTGTCGATCAACGGTCGCGCTCCGCTGAACGAGTGCACCGTCGATCCGTCAGCGACCGGCGGCGCAGTCGATTGCGAGCAAACCGGCGAGGGCGGATCCGGCGTATTCGGCGGAGCCACGGCCGACGATGACTCGGGCCGGATCAATTACCTGCAGGTCCGTTACGCAGGCTTCCCGTTCACACCGACCAATGAGCTGAACTCGATCGCCCTGCAAGGCGTCGGTTCGGGCACGGAGATTGACTTCGTCCAGATCATCAATGGAGCCGACGACGGCATCGAGTGGTTCGGCGGTACGGTCGACGCCTCGCACGTCATCGTAACGGGCGCCGGCGACGACTCGCTTGACTGGACCGACGGCTGGACCGGCGCGCTCCAGTTCGCCATCGTTCGCCAGAATGCGGGCGACGACAATGGCATCGAGGGCGACAACAACGGCGACACCGATGCGGACGCTCTTCCGCGCTCGGCGCCGTCGATCTCCAACGTCACGCTGATCGGCGACGACGACGGTTCGGGCGAAGGCATCCAGCTTCGCGCCGGCACCTCGGGCAACGTGATCAACACGATCGTCCGTTCCTTCGACCAGAACCTGGAGATCAACCTGGAAGGCACGGGTCCGAACCCGGTCCTCAACGGTCTGATCCTCCAGCGCACCTCGGCCACCAGCGCGTCCTTCGCGGGCGACGGCGCGACCGAGTTCGCCGCGGCCACCAACTCGATCGAGTTCGGCGCTGGCGTTGCGGGCGACTCGACGCTCACGAACGCTCCGGGCACGACCACGCCGCTCATCCCGGGCGTGAACGAGCAGGCGGGCGCGACGGGCGCGACGTCGGGCACCGATCCGCTCGGCGCAGCGGTCGATCCGTCCTCGGTCGACGCCCGCCTCAGCGGCGCGGCCTACTTCGGCGCCGTCGAGAACGCGTCCGACACCTGGTTCGTCGGCTGGACCCTCGGCCTCTAAGGCAAACGGTCGCCGGCGGGCGCGAGCGCGCCCGCCGGCCCTTTCATAAGCGTTTTTCGAACCCTTAAGGCTCCGGCCGTTTAGAGGTGGGGACATGAACATCAGAGTTAAGTTTGCGCTCAACGCGCTCTTGGGCACGACGGCGATGACCGCGTCCCATGCAGCGCTGGCGCAGGAGGCGGCTCCCGTTCCGCCGATTACGGACGACGTAATCGTCGTTCGCGGGATCAACATTCCGGATGAGAAACGGGCGACGTCCGAAATCTCGGCCGTGCTGGACGAGGCTTCGTTCCAACGGACCGGCGACTCCGACATCGCTAGCGCCCTCGGCCGGGTCACTGGCCTCTCCGTCAGCGAAGGCAAATACGTCATCGTTCGCGGTCTGAACGAACGTTATTCCTCAGTCACGATTGACGGCTCGCCGCTGCCGAGCCCCGAACCGCTTCGCCGGGTCGTGCCGCTCGACATCATCCCGACGTCGATCCTCTCCGGCTCGCTCGTTCAGAAGACGTACTCGCCGCAGTTTTCCGGCGAGTTCGGCGGCGGCGTCATCGAGCTCCGCACCAAGCCGGTTCCGGACGAATGGTATCTGAATGTCGGCGGCTCCATCGGCCTCGACACGGTGACCTCGTTCCAGGACGGTCTCACCCACGATGGCGGCGATACCGACTGGCTCGGCTTCGACGACGGCACGCGCAACACGCCGCCGCTGATCTCCGGTTCGTTCTTCACCGCGCCGCCGGTTTCCGTCGGCCAGTGCAACCGGATCACGTCGCCTGAGAACTGCATCCGGCAAAACCTGATCGACTCCAGCCTCGAGCCGTCGAAGACCTCGGTCATCTTTGAGGACGAGACGCCTCCGAACTGGGGGATCAGCGGGGCAGGCGGCGGCTTTCATGATCTGACGCCGGACATTCGTCTCGGCTTCAACATCGCGGCCGGCTTCGGAAACACCTATCAGACGCGCGAAGGCCGCCGGGAGCAGGGTCTCACCACGTCCGGCGCGAACGCGTCGCTGAGACCGTTCGAAGATCCGAATGCGGATATCACCAACACGGCGTTCATCGGCGACTTCACGTCGACGTCGCTGAACGTCGACGCCTACGCGGCGGTGACGCTCGGCGCGGAGATTGGCGACAACCACGAGATCAACGCGACCAATCTCATCCTCCGGTCGACGCTGAAGGACACCCGGATCACCAACGGCATCGACGGCGACCAGGAAGACTTCGAGTTCCAGCGTGAGAACATCGAATTCTTCGAGCGTCAGGTCTGGCAGAGCCAGCTCCGCGGCGAACATATCTTCCCGTCGCTGAACGATCTGACCGTCAACTGGCGGGCCGCCTACGGGGAAGCCTTCCGCGACGCCCCGTATCAGCGCTCGTTTCAGCGCCTTCGCGGGTCCGCCGACGAAGAGTTTGGTTTCGCCTCCGGCTTCAACGCCGAATTCGATAACGGCGACGCCACGGTGACGTTCTCGAAGGTCGAGGACCAGAACCTCGACGCCGGTGCGGACTTCGTTCTGCCGATCGATCTGTTCGGCGACGTCGCCGAACTGAAAGCCGGCTGGGCGTATACCGATAAAGACCGCGACTCGATCGTTCGCGAGTTCTTCTATCTGCAAGGCTCAGCCGATTTCCCGGAAGATGCGCGCTTCGTGCGTCCCGACGTTTTCGTCGGCGACATCGCGGCGTCCGACATTCTCGACCTGACGTTCACGACCAACCCGACGGCTCTGGACAACGCCGAATCACAGCTGATCGTGAACGCGTATTATGTCGGCGCGGACGTCCCCGTCGGCCCGTATCTGCGCTTCGCCGCCGGCGGACGTTTCGAAGAGGGCTCGCTGACGACGCTCGCCTTCGCGACCGGCACGCCGAACAGCATCGCGCGCACGGAGATTGACGAGGAGTACTTCCTCCCGGCCTTCACCATCACTTACAACCCGTTCGCCGATCTGCAGGTTCGCGCCGCGTTCTCGCAGACCATCACCCGTCCGCAGTTTCGCGAGCTGACGCCGGCGACCTTCCTCGACGACGACACCGACCAGTTCATCGTCGGCAACCCGTTCCTTGTTGACTCCGAGATCGACAACTTTGATGTCCGCGGCGAATACTATCTTGGCCGCGGTCAGTTCATCACCCTCGGTTTGTTCTACAAGGACATCACCAACCCGATCGAAGCCACGTCGACCCAGATCGGCGGCGCCGACGCGCAGACCTTTGTCAACGCACCGTCCGCGGAAGTCTTCGGTTTCGAGTTCGAATACGAGCAGAACCTGATCCTCGCCGATTTCTTCGACCAGGATATGTTTGAAACCAAGGATCTTATCCTGAAGGCCAACTATACCTTCACCGAATCCGATGTGAGTGCTGACGGCACCGTGACTACCGCCATCATTAGCTCGCAGGATCCGGTCAATCCGGCAGCGCCTTCAACAACGCCAGCGTCAGGTTTTGTTGAGGACGGTCGCCGCCTGCAGGGCCAATCGGATCATCTGATCAACCTGCAGATCGGTCTTGAAGACGTGGAGGCCCGCTCGCGCGCGACCTTCCTCGTCAACTGGGCGTCTGAACGCATCCGTCAGACGGCGAACATCATCACCGGCGCGCCGGACGTGCTTGAGAAGCCGCCCGTCACCCTGGACTTCGTCTACAGCCGCGAGTTTGAGCGGTTCGGCGGCGAATGGGAGTTCGGCTTCGACGTTCGCAACCTGCTCGCCGACGACTATGAGGCGATCCAGGAGTTCGACGACGGCACGACCGCAAACTTCGACGTCTACGATCTCGGCCGCCGCTTCAACGTCAGCCTGAGCCGCAAATTCTAAAATCGCGTGGTCGGCCCCGATCGGGGCCGGTTTCGCCACATGGTCGCCGCGCTTCCCTGCGAAGCGCGGCGTTCGCATATCTGGATCATTTCGGCTTCGATCTTTATGGGCTGCGGAAGAGGTCGCCGTCAGAACAGGCTTCTTGCGCAGTGTTAACGCTGCGGTGGGGATCGGGTCTTTACTCTAAAGACCGTTGGCGAACATGCGGTTTCGCCCCGGCTCGGGCGAGGTCGAAGCCGGGAACAGGTCGCGGGCCGGCGGAGACAACGCGACGGTGGATGATGAAACTGGCGGACGCACGCGCGCTCACCTCGACGACGCTCAAATCAGCGTCGGCGCCGCTCTTCGGCGGAGCCGAGGGGCCACGCCTCGGGCGCCTGCGGAGCCTCGCCCCGCGCATCGCCGCGCTCTTCGCGGCCGGCCTCGCGGCGCTCTCTGCGGCCAACTTCCTCTGGGCCATTCTCGCCCCGCACGCCGCGCAGCCCGGAACGACGCCGCCGATCGCAGCGCCCGCTTCAGACGAGACGCCGACGCTCGAGGCGCTCGCGCGGGTCAATCCGTTCGCCGCCGCCGCGCCTGGGGAAACCGCGGCGACCGCCGCAGGCGCTGAAATCCGCGAAACGACGCTCGACCTCACCCTGAGCGGCGTTCGTGCGATCGGCGAGAGAGACGGCGCCGCGATCATTCGGGTAAGGGGGGAGGAGCGGCCGGTGACGGTCGGCGAGACCATTCTTCCGGGCGTCGTCCTCAACGCCGTCGAAGCGGACCGCGCGATCATCGCCCGCGCCGGTGTTCTGGAAGCGGTCAGCCTCGGCCGCGAAACGGCGGGCGGCCTCAGAAAACCCGCCGGCC
Source organism: Pseudomonadota bacterium (assembly GCA_038522735.1). Classification (GTDB taxonomy): domain Bacteria; phylum Pseudomonadota; class Alphaproteobacteria; order Caulobacterales; family Parvularculaceae; genus JBCBJX01. The sequence goes on along the minus strand of JBCBJX010000048.1, from coordinate 7,703 downwards.
CGACAAGCCTCTCGATCAAGAGAGAAACGGCCTCCAGGCGGTCGTCTGCGGGCGCTGACGACACAGCGGTCGGCGCGCCGGCCGACCCCGCGCGTCTCAGCGCGGCGTTCGCCAACGCTGTCCAGATCAAACCGGTTTTCGAAGGCGGCTCGGCGGGGCTCGCCCTGCAGCCCGGCGCGAACGCCGACGCCTTCGCGGCCGCGGGCTTCGAGCCGGGCGACGTCCTCGTATCGGTCGCCGGCGTCCGGATCGGCGCCGACCCGACGCGCGCCTTCGCCGCTATCGAGGCGCTGCGGCCGGGCGAGGCGGTCGCCGTGACGGTCTCCCGCGCCGGTCGGCGCGTTCAGCTTTCAATCGATCCTTCTTCCGTGGAGTAAGTCGCGTGACGCCTTTCACCCATCTGTTCCGTCGCGCCCTCGCGCTCATCGGCGCGGCCGCATTCGCCTGGTCGGCGGCGGCCGCCCAGGACGGGCAGGTGTTGCAGTATGAGCGCGCCGACCTGCGCGCCGTCATCAACGACGTCGCGACCTTCACTGGGCGGACGTTCGTCGTCGATCCCGCCGTCGCCGGCAAGGTGACGGTCTACTCGACCGAGCCTTTAACGCCCGCCGGTATCTGGGAGGTGTTCGTCGCGACCCTGAGCGTCGCGGGCTACAGCGCCGTTCCGACCCGGGAGGGTTTCTACAAAATCCTGCCGCTCGCCTCGGCGGCTCGCGAACCCGGCATGGGTCTCGGCGAGGAAGCGGACGCGAACGAGGCGTTCATCACCCGCGTCTTCCGGCTCGACCGGGCGGACGCCCGCGAGACGGCGGCGAACGTCAAACCGCTCCTCAGCCCCGAAGGCGTTCTGTCCGCGCTCGTCTCGGAGAACGCCATCGTCATCGCAGACACGTCCGGCCGGGTCGCGCGGGTCGCGGAAATCATCGAGAAGCTTGATTTCGACCGTATCCGTACGGAGACAGTGACGCTTGACAACCTCTCCGCCGGCGAAGCGACGCGCATCCTGCGCGAGGCTCTCGGCGCCAAACAGGAGGGCGCGCGCCGAGGTCTGTCGATTACGGCCGCCCCCGCCGTCAACGCGGTCATCTTGCGCGGTTCGGAAACGGAGATCGCCGACGGCCGCGAGCTCCTCCGCGCCCTCGACCGGAGATCGTCGGCCCGCAACGGCGTCGATGTCGTATTCCTCATCCACGCTGATGCGGAGGAACTTTCAACGGCGCTGGAGCCCCTGCTCGGGGCGGGGATCGGCGGAGGCGGCGGGGAGGGAACGCAAGTCGGCGTCGCGTCCAGCAGCGTCGCGGCCTACGCGCCGGCGAACGCGCTCATCATCGTCGCCGAAGCCGAGCAACGCGCCGTCATCAAGTCCATCGCCGAGCGCCTGGACGTGCGTCGCCCGCAAGTGCGGGTGGAGGCGATTATCGTCGAGGTGCAGGACGATTTCGCCCGCGATCTCGGTATCGACATCTTCGCGGGCGGCGACGACATTCTGTTTGGCACAAACTATTCGCGCACGGCGCCAACCCTTCTGACGGCCGCGGGCTCCGTTCTGCTCGCCTCGGAAGGGGACGACGGCGTGCCGGTCGAGGACGCGTTAGCGACCGCTGCGCTGCAGTCGGTGGTCGGCGTTCCCGGAGCCTTTCTCGGCGGCCTGACGCTCACTGAAGACGGCAACGTGTTTGGCGCGCTTCTGGACGCTCTGGAGACCGATACAGAAAGCAACATCCTTTCGACGCCGTCGATCCTGACCCTCGACAACCAGCCGGCGCGGTTCCAGGTCGGGCAGGAAATCCCTATCGTTACCGGATCAAGCCTTGGCGACGCCAACATCAATCCGTTTACGACCGTCCAGCGCGAGGATATCGGCACTGTTCTGGAAGTGACCCCGCAAATCAACGACGGGGAAACCGTGACCCTGCAAATCCGGCAGGAGGTTTCCTCGATTTTCGGCACGACAACGACGACCAACGACATCATCCTCGATAAACGTGAGATTGAGACGACGGTGGTCGCCAGCAGCGGCGAAATCATCATCCTGGGCGGTCTGATCGACGAAACCGAGAACCGCAGTGAAAGCGAGATCCCGCTGCTCGGCGACATTCCGCTTCTGGGCCGCCTCTTTCAGGCCCGCAGCCGTCAGGTCCAGAAGCGAAACCTCATGGTCCTCTTGCGCCCTATCATCATCCGGGACGACACCGACGCGCGTCGCGTGACCTCGCAGATGTATAACTATGTGAACGCCGACGCTCTCTTGCAGGGGAGCGGCGACGAGACGCGGCTCGACCGATACATCGACGGCCTACTGGGCGAAGGCGAAAGCGAGCGGCTAAAAAACTTTTATCCGAACCCGGTCGAGCCGAGCGCCCCGGCGCCGGAGACGGACGGCGAGAACGAATGAGCGATACGACGCCTCAGGAGCGCTTTTCCTACGCCTTCGCCAAGGACACGGGCGTGATGCTGCTTGAGCGGGAGAACGGGCGCGCCGTGATCGGCGTGCGCGGGCGTCCGTCGGCCTGGGCGCTGATCGAGGCGCGCCGCGCCGCCCGCGCGCCGCTCGACATCCGTACCCTGACGCTTGAAGATTTCGAGAAACGCCTTTCCGAAACCTACGCCGTCGCCGGCGTCGGCGCGGAGGATCTCGCGGGCGATCTGGAGGCCCGCGACGACCTCGCCGCCATCGCCGAGGACCTTCCGCAGACGGCGGACCTCTTGGACGCGAGCGACGACGCGCCGGTGATCCGCCTCATCAACGCGATGATCGCCGAGGCCGTTCGCGGCTCGGCCTCGGACATCCATATCGAACCCTTCGAGCAGCGGCTTTCCGTGCGGCTCCGGGTCGACGGCGTCATGCGGGAGATCATCTCGCTGCCGGCGAAAGTTGCGCCCGCCCTCGTCAGCCGGGTGAAGGTCATGTCCCGCCTCGACATCGCGGAGAAACGCACGCCACAGGACGGGCGCCTCTCCATCACCCTCGGCGGGCGGGGCGTCGATGTGCGGGTTTCGACTTTGCCGGCCCGCTATGGCGAGCGGGTGGTGATGCGCCTTCTCGACAAGGATCGCGCGCGCCTCGACATCACGGCCCTCGGCATGCCGGATGTAGTGCTCAGTCCGTTTAAGGAGCTTCTTGAACGCCCGAACGGCGTCCTCCTCGTCACCGGCCCTACAGGCTCGGGCAAGACGACCACGCTTTACGCCGGCCTCTCGCTCCTCAACGACGAAACGCGGAACATCCTCACCGTCGAGGACCCGATCGAATACGCCCTTGAAGGCGTCGGCCAGACCCAGGTGAACGCGAAGGTCGGCATGACCTTCGCGGCGGGCCTCCGCGCCATTCTCCGTCAGGACCCGGACATCGTCATGGTGGGCGAGATCCGCGATGTGGAGACCGCGCAGATCGCCGTGCAGGCGAGCCTCACCGGCCACCTCGTTCTCTCCACCGTGCACACGAATTCAGCCGTCGGCGCCGTAACGCGCCTGCGCGATATGGGTGTCGAGCCCTTTCTTCTCTCATCCACCATCGCCGGCGTCCTCGCCCAGCGGCTCGTTCGCCGGCTCTGCGAGGTCTGCAAAGAGCCCTATGAGGCGGACGCGGCGGAGAAGAAGATGGTCGGAGCCGACCCGAACGCGCCGCTTACGCTTTACCGGCCGAAGGGCTGCGCCGAATGCGGACGATCCGGCTATCAGGGGCGCCTCGGCGTTTACGAACTTTTCGTCGTCGACGAACCCCTGCGGCGGATGATCCACGACGACGCCTCGGAACAGGACATTGCGGCCTACGCCTATAGTGGCGGCGGCACGCTGGCGGACTCAGGTTTCGCCCATGTTCGCGCAGGGCGGACGACCATCGAGGAAGTGCTGCGCGTCGCGCGGCCGGAGGCGGCGGACGATGCCGTCGTTTGAATACGTCGCGGTCGATACGGGCGGGCGCCGCAAGAAAGGCGTTCTCGATGCGGACAATGCAAAGCTTGCGCGCCGCGAACTGAGAAAGCGCGCCCTCTCGCCGGTCTCCGTCGCGGAGGCCGGCGCGGCGAAGCCGCTGACCCAGGATGTCGGCGCGCTCATCCGGCCGCGCAAGCTGACGTCCAGGGACCTCGTCCTCTTCACCCGCCAGCTTGCGACCCTCGTCGCGGCGTCGGTCCCTGTGGAGGAGAGCCTCCGGGCCGTCGCGGGCCAGACCGACAAGCCTGTGGTGAAAAGCATTGTTCTCGCCGTCCGCGGACGGGTCGCCGAAGGCCGTCGGATGTCGGATGCGCTCGCCGAACACCCGGCGTCGTTCTCGCCTCTCTACCGCTCCATCGTCGCAGCGGGGGAGACCTCCGGCGAGCTCGGCGCCGTGCTGGAGCGCCTCGCCGACATGCTGGAGAAAACCCAGCGTCTGCGCGCCCGGGCGGTCACGGCGGCGATCTATCCGGCGGCGCTCGCGCTTGTGGCGATCGTCGTCGTGATCGCCATGCTCACCTTCGTCGTGCCGAAGGTCGTTGATCAGTTCACGTCCATAGATGCAGATCTCCCTGCGCCGACGGCGGCGCTGCTGGCGATCTCAAACTTCCTGCAGACCTTCGGACCATGGCTCCTCGGCGCCGGCCTCGTCGCGGCTATCGGCCTCTGGCGGCTCCTGAAGCGGGAGAAGCCGCGCCGGGCGTTCGACCGCGGCCTCCTCGGCGTACCGCTCGTCGGCAGGCTCGTGCGGGGACAGGAGGCGGCGCAGTTTGCGCGCACCCTCGCGACGCTGACTGCGGCCGGCGCGCCGCTCCTCGACGGCATGCGCGCCGCCACGCGGACGGTGACGAACACCGAGATGGCGGCGGGCCTGAAAGACGCGTCCGCCTCTGTCGGGGAGGGCGTCGCGCTGTCGGCCGCCCTCGGCAAGTCGAAGGCGCTTCCCTCGATGGCGGTCTACATGATCGCCGCCGGCGAGCGCTCCGGCGACGTCGCGCCGATGCTGACGCGGGCCGCGGACCAACTTGAAAGCGAATTCGAGCGGGTCGTCGACGCCGCGCTGAAGCTGATGGAGCCCGCCATCATCATCGTCATGGGCGGCGTCGTTCTCTTTATCGTGCTGGCGATTTTGTCGCCGGTGCTCAGCTTGAATACGATGGCGATACGCTGATTACCGAGGAGAACCCCGCCCGATGACCGACACCCTTCGCGCCGCCGCCCGCCGCAAGACCGCGCGCCGCCAGCGCGGCTTCACCCTGATCGAGCTTCTCGTCGTCCTGGTCATCCTCGGCCTCCTCGCGACGGTCGTCGTGATAAACGTCCTGCCCGCCCAGGACCGGGCGCTCGTCACCAAAGCCGAGACCGACATCGCGACTTATGAGCAGGCGCTGCAGAGCTACCGCCTCGACATGCTCTCCTATCCGACGACGGAGCAGGGCCTCTCCGCGCTCTCGGAGCTCCCTGCTGGCGTCGCGCGGGCGGACCGTTATCGCCCCGGCGGTTATGTGCGCCGCATCGAACTCGATCCATGGGGCAATCCGTACCAGTATGTGTATCCAGGCCAGCGCGGCGACGTGGACATTTTCTCCTACGGCGCCGACGGCCGCCCGGGCGGCGAGGGGCTCGATGCCGATATCGGCAACTGGGAATAAAGCGCGGGGCTTCACGCTCCTGGAGCTGCTGGTCGTCCTGGTTCTGCTGGGGCTGGTCGGAGGCGCCGTCATGCTCACTATCCCGACCGGCGAAAGCGAGGTCCGCAAGGAAGCGCGAGAGATCGCGCTGCGCCTCCGCGCGGCGAGCGAAGAAGCGATCGTCAGCGGGCGGCCCGTCGGTCTCGACATCGACGGGACAGGCTGGCGTTTCGCGACCTACGCCGAGCGCGCCTGGTATCCTGTCGCCGCGGGGCCGCTCCGCCCGGGGCGCTTTTCAGCCTCCGCCGCCGTCATCCATGACGGCGCGCCCGTCGAGCCGATCGGGGAGGACGCCGATGGCGAAAACCTCACCGTAGCTCTGCCGCGGTTCCTCTTTGAGGAGACGGGCGTCGCGCCGGTGCTGGAGGTGCGCCTTGAAGATCGGGGCGAAGTCTGGATCGTCGAGACCGACGGCGTCGGCGGCGCGGAGGTGCGGCGTGCGGACCGCTAGAGGCTTCACCCTTCTCGAAGTGCTCGTCGCCCTCGCCATCCTCGGCGTGGTGATGCTGGCGCTGATGCGCCTCCTCGTCGTCGACTCCGCGACGGCGATCGCGCTTGAGGATCGTCTCGCGGCGGAGATCGTCGCCGACAACGCTGCTGTGGAGACGATGATCGACTTGCAGCCGCCCGATCTCGGGATCGAGCGGGGCTCGGAGATCCTCGACGGCCGTGAATGGCTCTGGACACGGACGACCGTCGAATCCGGCGTCGAAAGCCTCGTGCGGATCGACATCGCGGTGCGCAAGCCGGACGGAGAGCGGACCATCGCCAGCCGGACGCTGCTGCGGAGGACGGTGCAATGACGTCTTTCCGAACCCCTCTCCGCCGTCGTCGCGCCGCCGGCTTCACCCTCCTCGAAACGCTGGTCGCGATTTCGATCTTCGCGGTCGTCGCCTTTGCTGCAACAGCGATCCTGTTCGCTGCGGCCTCCAATCGCGAGGCGATCGGCGGCGCGCTAGACCGCACCAAAGAACTCCAGATCGCCCGCGCGATCATCGGTGCGGATCTCGCTCAGCCGACCTATCGCACCGTCCGCGACCAGAACCGCGGCGCGCCGAACTATCAGGGTGGGGAGGATCTCTTCGTCAACGGCGTCGATCGCGAGACGGGCGACGTCCGCCTCGTCCTGACACGGCGCGGGCGATCCAATCCGGGCCGCGTGGAAATGCGCGGCTCTCTTGAGCGCGTGCGCTATGTCCTGGAGGACGGAGCGCTCAGCCGCGTTTCGCGCACCCGCCTCGACAGTGCGCGCGACACGCCGGAGGCGGCGCGGGTGCTCGTCGGCGACCTCCGCGACGCCCGGTTCGAGTTTTTCGACGGGCTCGCCTGGCGGACGGCCTGGCCGTTCCGTACCGGGACCGGCGCGCTCGGCTCGGTGATCAACGCGCCGCCGCGGGCGACGGCGCTCCATCTCGATTTCGAGAACGGGCGCTCCGTCCGCCTCCTCTTTTATTCCGGGGACTTCGCGCAGCTGTGAGAGGACCGGTTTTTCATAAAGAGCGTGGCGCGGCGCTCCTCATCGTCCTTATCCTTGCGGCGACGGCGTCCGCCATCGCGCTCGCCCTCGTCGACGACCTCACCTTCGCCGTGCGCCGCACGGGCAATCTCTCCGCCCGCGAACAGGCGCGCTGGTACGCCGTCGGCGCGGAGCCGCTCGCCGCCGCCATTCTGGAGGCGGACTATCGCGCGACGCCGGAAGCGGACACCAAAGAATCGCCCTGGTTCCAGCAGCAGAACCAGTTCCCGATCGACGGCGGGATGATCGTCGCGGACCTCCGCGACGACACGGCCTGCTTCAACATCAACGCGCTCGTCCGGCAAACGAGCGTCGGCGTTTACGCGGCGAACCCCGACGCCTTCGACGCCTACGCCCTGTTGCTCGCCTCGCTTGAGATAGACCGGTCGGTACAGGGTGCTTTGATCGACGCTGCGATCGACTGGATGGATTCCGATGAAGACCGCAGCGCCTCGGGCGCGGAAAGCAACCACTACCGCCGGGAGGAGCCGCCGCGCGAAGCCGCGAACCAGCCGCTGCAGGAGGTCGGCGAGTTGCGCGCGGTGCGCGGTTACGATCTC
>JBCBJX010000047.1:0-22409 GCA_038522735.1 Pseudomonadota bacterium | reverse complement strand
CGAGATCCGCGAAGAGGCGCACGTCCATGGTGAAGAGGTCGGAGAAGAACAGATCCTCGTCCGATGGAACGCCTGAAAGCGGGTCGAGAAGCACCTCCGTTCGGCTCCGCCAGTCCGCGTTCACCCTTGTTCCGAGGCCGTTATAGAAAATCCCGCCAACCGCCTCGAGGCTGTGGCGCGACGTTCCGCCGTTCGATCCGACGGCGGAGCCGTTCAGGAGATCGAGCCGGGGGGCCGCGCTGTCGATGGTGATGAGATCTTCCAGAACGACCGTGTGGTAAGCGGAGAGATAGAGCCGTCCGCCCGCGGGCCGTCGTCCGCCGCCGGACCGCCCGCCTCCCGAACGTCCGCCCGATTGTCCGCCTTGCGCGTTTTGCGGTTGCTGCTGTCCGCTCGCGGCGCCGGCATCCTGTTCGCCGCCGCTTCGCTCAGGGGGCCTCTGTCCGTTCTGACCTTCGGGCGCCCTCCCCTGAGCAGGCGCGCTTGCCTGGGCGGGCGGTCCGCCCCGCTGCGGGCGCGCGCCACCCCCGGAGGCGGGCCGTCCGCTTGAGGACGGCCGACCGCCGCCCCGGGCGCCGCCAGGCCGGGACGGCTGCAGGCGTTTTGAATAGTTGACGCCCCAGCGGATCTGTTCGCGCTCGGAGGACTGGTAGTTGATCGGCCGCGCGTCGAGGGCGATGAGGACGCCGTCCGCATCCCGGGTGAAGCGGTCGGGAAACGCGGCCTCGATCTCCGCCGTCGGCGTCGGAAAACTGGAAATCGGGTCGTCCGTCTCGGTCCGCGTCCAGTCGGCGATGATGGTGAGGTCGTCATTGCCGAGGGGCTGCAGCCGCAGGCCGAGATTGAGCACCTGTCGTTCATCGGACCGCAAATCGGGATTGCCGCCCGTCGTCCGGGTGACGACGGCGTTCACGCCGGTGGTGAAATCAAAGACGTCGATATTCGGCGTCGCGATCACCGGGTCGCCGAGCTGGCTGATCGACGGCGGACCTTCCTCGAAATTATAGGAGACCGTCGCGCGCAGCGCCTCGACGGGCGACCACACGACGCCGCCGCCATAGGTCCAGAGCGTTCCAAAGTCGGAATAATCATCGATCGCGGCGTTCACGTTGAAGGAGACCTCGCCGATCCGGGCCGGCCCCTCCCGGCTGTCGTCCAGCACCGGAATCTCGAAACTCGCCTGGCCGGTGGCCCGGCCGCGGTAGAGGTCCGTCTCTGCGAGCCCGAGATCGTTGACGACCTCCGTCTCCTGATCGGTGATGCGGTATTGGGCGGTGAAGGAGCCGGAAAGGTCGCCCGCCGGCAGTTGCAGAAGCGGCGCGTTGAGAAGCGCCGTGTGCTGTGTGGAGAGATTTCGGCTCTCGGAGGTCTCAATCGTCAGCGCACCGAGCGAGGCGATGGACCCGAAGGGGTTTGCGATCGGATCGTTCGCATCGAGGAGACCCTGCAGCGCGGCTGGATCAAATCCGGTCTCGGTCGTTCGGTCCTCGTCCGTCAGAGACGCGGAGTTGATGACCGTCCAGTTGAACGGGCCGGGCGCGCTGGAAAGGGTGACGGCGCCTTCAAGCTCGCGGGTGTCCGTCTCGCGCTCCAGGGCGCCGCCGACATAGCGGTTGACGAGGACGTCCTCGCCGAACGGCGAAAAGGCGTTCGCTTCCGGCAGGGCGAGCGTCGCATCTGCGAGGCCGAGAAAATCCAACCGGTTGGCGAACGTCCCGTCCGCCGTCGCCGTCATGGTGACGGGGCCGAGCGGCGCGTTGACCCCGAGATTGAGCTCTATCTGCTCCCGGTCCGGCGTCAGGGACCGGAACTCGGTGAGATCGGTGAACCGCGCTTCGTTGGCGCCCGGAACGAAAGCATTGAGGCCGACCGCGCCGTCGGCTGCGGCGTCGGGCGCGCCAGCGATCGTAACGATCTCGCCCGCAAGGCCGCTGAGGGCCGGGTCGATCTCGTCGCCCGGCGTCGACGCGACGACGTTGCCGAGCGCGTCGAAGGCGGGATCCGGCGCGCCGCGTACGACGGAGCGCTCGCTTTCCAGCAGCGGTGAATTCGAGACGTATTCGAGATCGGCGTTGAAGCGTCGGCCCTTCAATATCCACAGGCGCCCGAGATCGCCTTCGAACCGCCGCCGGCCGCCCTCGGTCGGCGCGCTCGTCTCCGGCTCGACGGAGAACGATTTGAACTCGTCCTTCAGGATGAAGTTGATGACGCGCTGATCGGCGCGGAAGCCGAATTTGAGGGCGGCGTCCTCGGAGAGAACCTCGACGCGCTGCAGCGCCTCCGGCGGGTAGTTCCGCAGCTCCCGAAAGCCGGCGATCCGGCGTCCGTTGAGGAGGACGGCGGGCGGTCCGCTGGAGCGCCCGCGGCCGCTGCCGGTCTGGGGCGAGAGAGCGGCGAGGATGTCCGCAAAGCTCGACGCGCCGAGGGAGGCGATGTCGTTTTCGTCGTAGGTCAGCTCCGGCGCGAAGACGCTGTTCGTGATTCCCGCCCGGCGAACGCCCTCGACGACGATGCGGTCGATATCCTGCAGCGGGTTGGGGGCGGCCGCGTCCTGATCCTGCAACGCCTCGGACGCCGGCGCCGCGGGAGCGCCGGCCGTCGTGTCCTGGGCGCAGACGCCCGCGATGTTCGCCGCGATCAACGATGCGGCGGCTGTCGTCCATTTCAAAATCACGCTCGCCTCTTGACCCGGCGCCGCGATTGCGCGGCGGACCCCAGCGGTTAATTCGGATTATATGTCGCGTCTGTGTCGGCGCCGCAGCATTACCCCGAGTTCACAAATAGAGCGCGCCTGCGAGCGCGGCGAGGATCGCCGGGAAATGGGGTTCAGGGCGAATCGTGGCCAGTGATGATCCTCGTCATGATCGCCCCGATGCTTCGCACCCAGTCCACTTACTACGAGTTCTTCGCCGGCGGCGGCATGGCCCGCGCCGGGCTGGGGCAGGGGTGGAGTTGCGTGTTTGCAAACGATTACGACCCGGCGAAGGCCGCCTCCTATCGCGCGAACTGGGGCGGCGAGGAGTTCCATCTAGGCGACGTCGCAGACCTCTCCGTCGAAGACCTTCCGGGAACAGCAGATCTCGCCTGGGCGTCGTTTCCGTGTCAGGACCTTTCCCTGGCAGGCCGCGGCGGCGGGCTGAAAGGCGCGCGCTCGGGCGCTTTCTGGAGCTTCTGGCGGCTGATGGAGAAGCTCGCCGCCGGAGGGCGCGCGCCCCGGCTGATAGGTCTTGAAAACGTCTGCGGAACGCTGAGCTCGCGCGGCGGCGCCGACTTCGTCGCGCTCTGCGAAGCGTTGTCCGCGGGCGGCTACCGCTATGGCGCGCTGGTCGTCGACGCCGCCTGCTTCGTGCCCCAATCGCGGCCGCGTCTCTTCGTCGTCGCGTTGCGGCGCGATCGGGCGTTTTCCGCCGAGTTGACGGCCCGCGAGGCGCCGAAAGCATGGACGACGACCGCTCTTCAAGAGGCGTACGGACGGCTGCCCGCCGCGCTCCGCCGCGACTGGATCTGGTGGCGCCTGCCGACCCCGACCGCGGCCCGACCGGCCCTCGCTGATCTGCTTGACCCGGACGACCAGTGCGCGTGGAACGACGCCGCGCAGACGCAGCGCCTCCTGGCGATGATGACCCCTGTCAACCGCGCGAAGGTCGACGCCGCACGCGCTCGCCGCGCCCGCTCCGTCGGCGCGCTCTATAAACGCATTCGATCAGAGCCGTCCGGCGCGCGGGTCCAACGCGCTGAAGTGCGGTTCGACGGGCTCGCGGGATGCCTGCGGACGCCCGCCGGAGGTTCAAGCCGTCAGTCGCTGCTCGTCGTCGAGGGCGACGTCGTCCGTTCCCGGCTCATTTCACCAAGAGAAACGGCCCGTCTGATGGGGCTTGCGGACGACTATATCCTGCCGGATCGACCGAACGCGGCGTATCACCTGACCGGAGACGGCGTCGTCGCGCCGCTGGTCCGCCATCTCGCTGCGGCGTTACTGGAGCCCGTGCTGAGCTTCGACCGACGCGCGCGCCGCGCCGCTTGAAGACCCACGCTCGCTCAGGCGCTTTTGGCGAGATTGTCTGCGCCGGAGGCGTCGATCACCCGCGCGATCTCGCGGAGAAGATCGTCCTTCACGATCGGTTTGGCGAGGTAGCCGTCCGCCCCCATGGCGAGATAGCGCTCCCGGTCGCCTTCCATTGCGTCGGCGGTCAGAGCTATGATTGGTACGGATGATAGGGGAGCTGGAAGAGAGCGGATGCGTGCGATCGTTGTCGGGCCGTCCATCACCGGCATGTGCATGTCGAGCAGGACAAGGCCGACGTCGCCGCCTGAGGCGTCGAGCGCTTCGAGGGCTGCTCGACCATGCTCTGCTTCAACGACGGCGTCGGCTGCGCCGGTGAGGAACGCCCGCGCGACGAGGCGATTCACCTGATTATCGTCGACCAGAAGCAGGCGGGAGAGTTTCGGCGCGGCGTCGACGCGGACGACGGGCGCGGGGCCCTCCGTTGAATGATCAACGTGGTCCGCAGCGACGGTCTCCCCACGCACCGTCAACTCAAAGACGGAGCCTTTCCCGACAGTACTCTCGACCGTGACGTCGCCGCCCATGGACTGGGCGAGCTGGCGTGTAATGGCGAGGCCGAGGCCTGTGCCGCCGAATTTTCGGGTCGACGAAGCGTCGCCCTGTTCGAAAGCCGTGAAGAGGCGCGTCAGATCCTCCTGCGCGACGCCGATGCCCGTATCGCAGATCTGAAAGATGAGACCGTCCTCACCGGCCAGAGAGCGCACCTCGACCGAGACGCGTCCGTTCGACGTGAATTTGATCGCGTTCGAAATCAGATTGGACAGGCACTGACGAACCCGGGCGGGGTCGATGCGGGCGGCTTCAGGAACGCTCTCGTCGATCCGGATGTTGAAGCCTACGCCTTTTTCCTCGGCCGCAGGACGCCAGAGCGCCTCGATCTCCTCGACCAGTGGTCGAAGCGCCGTCGGGGCCGGCTCGACCTTCATCTTGCCGGCCTCGATCTTGGAAAGATCGAGCACGTCGTTGACGATTGCGAGCAATGACCGGCCGGAACTGATCATCACGTCGACGGAGCGGCGCTGCTCGGCGTTCATCTCATCATGGGCGAGAACCTGCGCCATTCCAAGAAGTCCATTGAGGGGTGTACGGATTTCATGGCTCATATTGGCGAGGAAGGCGGACTTCGCGCGGGCGGCCGCCTGAGCGTTCTGCTCGCTGAGCTCAAGCTCGTCGGCGTAGCGGCGCAACTGTCGCCGCGACCCGAAGAGGCTGGCCGCCCCAAGCCCGACCGTTACGAGGGCGGCGAGGAGGACCCCAGCAATCAGCTGATCGCGACGGCGCAGCTTGGCGGCGTTTGCATTCTCCGCCTCGAGACGGTTGATTTCCTCGGTTTGCGCCGACAGGCGATCGCGCGCGTTCATGTACTCCGTTCGCGCCCGCGTCTGTTGGGCGTCGATCGCGTCGATGATCTCCTGACGGGCGAGGTAGGCGTCGAGCGCGCCTTGCGGATCGCCAAGATCCCGCAGGATTTTCGCCTGGAGGGCGAGAAAACTCTGCTGCATATCCGGAACGCCGAGCTCCGTACCGCGGCGTACGACGTCGGCGATCAAACGCGACGCCGTACGAAGATCGTTGCGATGGTAGGCGAGAGCGGCCCTGAAGTAGTCCGCCGAGACGACGTACAGCGGCGCGCCGAGCGCGCTGGAATCGGCCTCCAGAGCGTCCATGATCCCGGCGAGTTCGCCGTAACGCTTCTGCTGGACCAGCATCTCCGCATAGTTGTTGTTAAGATGCCAGCGAACCCGCCAGGCTTGGATTTCCGAAAGCTTTCCGGACGCGACCTTTTCTTCAAGAAGCGTCCGGCCTTTCGCGAGGTACGCGTCCGCACGCTCATAGTCCTTGCCGGTGATGAGGGCGTAGCTGATGTTCGAAACAAGCTTTAGCTGATCGAGATGCGTCAGCTCGCTGATTTCTCCGCTCTCGTACTTTCGGATCAGGATTTCCGCGGCGAGAATGCCGTTGCCGGTGTGGCTGTGGATCGCGACGAGCAGCGTGTCGCGATACTGGCGCAAGGTCGCACTGGTCTCGAAACCCGGCAGACGGCGAATGCGTTCGGTGAGGACAAGCGCTTCGTCCGTCTCCTGAGCGTAAATCTTGATGAAGCCGGCGCCATAAAGGGCGCCGCCCATCTCAGGCGTCCCCTCGAGGATGGCGAACATCTCCTCTTTGACAGTTTCGAGATAAGTATTCGCCTGATCATAATCGCCGCGCCGGGCGATCAGGGTCGCGCGGTGGGAGACGGCGTGCGCCCATGCGTGCGGTTTTTCGCTCCGCGATGTTTCGGCGAGGAACGCGTCGACCATGTCGAGCTGCCGGTCGAACGCTTCGCCCAGATACGCATCGCTCGTAATCAACGTCTGGAAATCGTCGCGGGCCGCAGCTTCAGCCGGCCCCGCCATTGCAAGAACCAACGCGGCGAAGGTTGATAGAATTGTCCGCATTGCAGCAGCGTTCCGGCCCTTGCTCAGCCGAAGACGGTAGGCCCGAGTGCTTAATGCCGGCTTTCAGCGACATCGACCGCGCTGCAGCCGCGAGGCCGCCAGGCTGGACGCGCAGTGGCGCGCTTAGATGGAGAAACTTCGAACGCATTGTTCGAGACTCTGCACGAGTGGAACAATGAGCTGAAAGCCGCATCGTACTTACCTTTACCGGGACCGCGGCCATGAGCGCCCGGGTGTTCAACGCAGCGGCGCAGCCTACAAACAGACGCCCCGCGCCGTTCTCCATCCGTCTGTCGCCCGAGGAACGTGCGGCCCTTGAAGCCGCAGCGGGCTCCCAACCGCTTGGCGCATACATGCGAGATCGTCTGCTCGGCCCGGAGGCGCGCCCCCGCCGCAAGCGGCGGACGGTGAATGCGGACACGCAAGCCTTGGCGCAGGTGCTCGCCGCCCTCGGCCAGTCGCGGCTCTCGTCGAACCTCAACCAGCTGAGCAAGGCCGCCCATCTCGGCGCGCTAGCGGTGACGAAAGACACCGAGGCGGAGCTGCGCGAGGCGTGTTCCGCCGTTCAGTCCATGCGCCGGGACCTGATGCGGGCCCTCGGACACGCCGGGGAGTAACCGGCGATGATCTTGGTCGGCTCTCAACGCGGCGGCGCGGGCGATCTCGCGCGCCATCTCCTCAAAGAGGAGAACGAGCACGTGCTCGTCCATGAGATGCGGGGCTTCGCAGCCGAAGATCTGCACGGGGCCTTCAAAGAGGTGGAGGCCATGGCCTGCGGCACCCAGTGCCAGAAGTTCCTGTTCTCATTGAGTCTCAACGCCCCGCCGGGCGAGCGGGCGACGACCGAGGATTATGAGCAGGCGATCTCCAAGGTTGAAGCGAAGCTCGGTCTCGCGAACCAGCCGCGGGTCATCGTCTTCCACGAGAAGGACGGACGCCGACACTGCCACGCGGTCTGGAGCCGCATCGACGCGGAGGAGATGAAGGCGATCCCGCTCTCTTACTCCAAGCTGAAGCTGCAGGAGGTGAGCCGGGAGCTGTTCCTCCAGCATGAATGGCAAATGCCGAGAGGCCTTCTTCATTCCCGGGACCGCGACCCGCGGAACCTGACCCTCGCCGAATGGCAACAAGCCAAGCGCTCGGGACAGGACCCGAGGGAGGTGAAGGCCCTCATACAGGACTGCTGGACCGCCTCCGACAATCGCCAGAGCCTGCAGGCGGCGCTCCGGGAACAGGGCCTTCGCCTCGCCCGCGGCGAGAGACGCGGCCATGTGGTCATCGACCGTGAGGGTGAGACCTACGCGCTCGCCCGCTGGGCGGGGGTGAAGACGAAAAAGGTCAAAGCCAAGATCGGCGCGCCGAGCCTTCTGCTCTCCATCGAGGACGCCCGCGCCGATCTCGCGAGAGACGAACTCACCGGCCTTGAAAAGCTCCGCCGGGACCAGGCGAAGCGCACCAAGGCCCTGCACGACAAGCTGCAGACTGAAAAACGCGGCCAGATCGAGAAGCACCGCCAAGAGCGGGCCGCCTTCAACGCCAAGCTCAAACAGCGCAGCGAGGCAGAAGCTAGGGAGCGGCAAGCGCGTCTCCGCACCGGCATGCGGGGCTGGCTCGACCGTCTGACCGGCCAGAGGTCCAAAACCATCAAGCAGAATGAGATGGAAGCCCTGAAGGCCCTCCAGCGCGACCGGCGTCTCAGCGACGCGTTCGCTTTCGGTCAGATCGAGGCCCGCAGACAAACAGAGCAACGCCACAAAGCGGCGCTCGACTGCATCCGGAACCTCGGCCGAGAGATCGGGAAAGACCGCAAGCATGCCGTTCGGGCGTCACAGAGACCGGGACAGTCTCAGACGCACGAGCATCAGGCCTCCAATCGGTCCAAACTTGCGGAAATCAGGCAGAGAAGAGCGAAGCGCGCCCAGTCTCGATCTCAGGCCCAACCGGTCCGTCGGAACCGCGGACCGACCATGACGCCTTAAACCGTCAAACTCATTGGAACAGGGGTGTTTACACCCCTGCCCATCCGGCGAGGATTAGGGGTAGCAACGGCAAGGAGGCTCCGAACGAATCTCCGGCGCGAAAACCATCGGGACTATGGCGCGCAACCCGCGGAGACACGGCCAAGTGCGCCCTCATCGCAAAAGCACACACTCGGTGACCGAGCTATTGTATTAAGGTTAATTATCTGCATTCTATAATGCATTATCGGGGGGGGATCCATCATGAAATCGAACTACCTATTTATCGTTCCGGCTGCGATGTTTTTGCTGACGGGGGCGACCTGCAATGGCGAACCCCCAATTGGCAATACGATACAGAATCAGTTCGTCAGATATCTGACTAAAGAAGAAAAATACACTGTCAAACCCATGCCTTCGACGTTGGAACGAGGTGGTAGTCTTGTTTACGTGGACGAGATCGATGGTGAGAAAAAGATACAGTGGGTCGGCGATCTATTAAGCTGCGGCATTCCCGCTGACGTCATTTACGGCAAGGACGAGCCGGACGCACTTGGTCGTGTGGAGCGGGAGGCTCTGCTGAACGCAAGATTTCCGAAATTTGAGGCGGACACGGAGAACACCTTCAACGCCGACTTTACGGCGGCCATACCCGGTTTTCCGGTTTCGGCGTCATCAACGAGTGACGTCACGGTAGTGATGAATATCGGGTCGGCCGGCTATGAGACCATTAAGGTTCTGGCAGTCGCGGCCTATCTTTCCGATCCGATCACGCAGCGCTCGCTTGAGCCGCATTGCGTCAAGGCGCTGACCGAAAAGGATAACGTCGCATACCTCACGAATGTGGCCTTCATCGAACAAGCCTCCGTGTCTTTCAGGCGAATAGCGTCCAACGGCGCGAGCGCTGAGCTGACAAAACCGGAACTGCTTTCGAAATTTAAACTTGATGCAAGTATCGCTTCTAAGATCGATGAGAACGGGACCATGCAAATAGGTGAGCGCATGTACGTCGCGTTCAAAGAGGCGAAGTACGTACCGGAATCGGGCGCAACCCTGTCGGGCGGCTCTGACGTACTTCGCGACGCGACCACAGATCTCGCCGAAGCCTCCAACTGAGACTGAGGGACGTCATGGCGTTGAACGTAATTGTGCGGCGGTTGATCGTCCTCGCCGCCTGCTTGTTTCTTAGCGGCTGCGCGGAGACTATTGCCGAGAGAACGTCGGCAACGGAGGCCGAGGGTCCTCGAAGTCGAACTTCGCCGTCGGGCGGAAGTGGCCGCGGTTTCTCGGCGTTTAGTCCTCCACAAGACAAGCCGCCTGTGGAGGCCCGTGTTGACAGAATTCCTCGTCACCTTGTCGAGTTGAATACGCCGCTCCTCTCTAACCGCAATTTTGCAGCGGTCGGCAGGACCTACACGCTGCGATATGCGCTTGGAAAGTCGGCCGCCGATGTTGGGCTGGATCCAAGGCGGACGCTGCTGGAATCGATATCCACCAATTTTGGGGACATGCTCAGAAACCTCGAATCGGCTGCGCTGGAGGTTGAGTTCGCCTGTGAATTCTGTGCGCCCGACACAGCGACGGTACAGCGAGAACCGCTCAAATACCGTGACGGCAAGACAAATGTGATCAACTTCACGTTCACGCCTTCGGCCGTCGGCGACGAATGGCCTGGCGCAAGGAAACGACTTACACTGAATATTTTTCGTGAGGGAATTCGATACGACCAAATCGAAGTTTTTGTCTACGTGGTCGATGCAAAGAAACTCGATGCGAAGTTATCCAGGCCGAACACTGTTGATCTGGCCGAATTGGTGAAGGCGGAAGAGGCGGAACCGGCGCAGCAAGAAGAATTCAGAGAAATAGTCCGTAAAGAACGTGATCAGAAGTTTCGGCTGCGTCGTTCCTCCGGCGCTCTCCCTGATATTTCGCTGCAGGTTCGCGACGCTGACATAAACGGTGTTTTCGGTCCGCATCTTTTCGTTACAACGCGATCTCCGTTAATGGACGGACTAATGGCGCTTCCCGAGGCGAACTTGCTGCCCGGCGGGACCGACGGATCGCAATACCGGTATGCATTCAGACTGCGCCGCTTCAATACAATGAACGAATTCTGGAGCGTGATCAGGGACAGTTTTCTAGAATTGTCCTGCCTCGCCCTCGATGACTCCGGCGGGGCGTCTGCCGCCACCCGAGTTTTTCGACGTGATTTGGACGACTTCAACTGCCGCGCACCGATTTCGAAGTCGCTTGACTGGTCTAAAGACCCAGTTCGGCGAAATCAGGATGTCAAGAGCTTCAAAGAAATCGGATACAACCTCTACGGAGCGATATTCGGCGTGCCCGGTCGAGACGACGAATGGGCGGACTATCTGCACGAGGGATTTCTTAATCTTGCCGTTTACGCCAAGGCGCGGAAGGACAAAGGCAATCCGGTCCGGATTATGCTCGACACCCATGACATTCCACTCCAACTGGTCAATATTCCCCAGTCTGACGGCCTGTTTGCCGATGGTGTCTTTTTCGGACATGTTTTTGAAATTGGTTTCGAAGCGCGATCGCGCCCTCGCCTAAATGACGTGCGATCTTCGACGCGGAGAATCGACGATGTACTCGTCGGACGCTATGGTTTGACGGATGGCGTCGCTGATCAAATCACGGCGCGTGGCAATAATCTTTATCAGTGTATTGTCGGAATCTTCATTGGAGATGGTGCGGGTTCATGTAACCGCGTGTCGGAAGTCGATGACGCCTCAACAACGGCCATAATCGAGGCGACATCGCGTGTGGATTTTCTGCAGCAGCTGCAGGACAAGGCAGATGATCTCGAGCTAATCGTCACCTATCTTCACGGCGACGCAAGGGGGTGGTCGTCGCCTCACTCGTCGGGACTCGCCAGCGCTTCACCACGCCTCATCTTCGCACTGAACGATCAGGAGGCGGTAGACTACGTCACCCCAGGCATTTTGAAGAGTCAAATAGATCGGTCCGGTTCCTTCGGATTTCCGCTTGCTCGGAGACCGCTCGTCATGCTGATCGCGTGTGAGACCGGCACACGCGCACCCGGCACGTCTTTCGGATCATCTTATCAAGTGATGTTCCGCGATCTCGGAGCGTGGGGCGTTATCACTACCGAAGCTGAGATCGCAAGTGATCCCGCCGGATGGTTTACCGCCGAATATCTTTCGCTGATTGGATCTTCGAATCAGATTGCGCCGTCCACAGCAATCGTATCGACGCGAGCTAAGGTCTTTGAAGAGTTCGATAATCTGTGGCCGTTGCTATTTGCCTACAATGGGTTGTTAGGCACACTCTCCGACTGAACAGCGCCAACCTACCGCTCCACGCAACCGAAAGGCTTAAAAGGGCCAAACTTGGTCGTTGGGTGGTAAGGCGGCGCTTCGAGCATGGCCGCGATCTCGTCCCGGATGGCGTCCCCCTCCTGCCCGGCGTCGATCCAGCGCCCGTGCAGAACGCCGTTATTGTACCCCGCGAGGCACGCGACACAGATTCTGATCTCTCCTTTAGGATTGCTCATGATCCGTCCTTTCATTGGATATGGGTTGCGCATTGCAACCCTGGCCTTCGCCGAGAACGGGGTGTGCAAACGGAAAGAGGAATCGGCGGCGGGCGCACAAGCGAGGCCCCGGCCGAGCGCGGAGCCTCGGGAGACCGTCTATTCCTCTTGAAGTGCGCTGAGGGGCTGGTCCCTAAGCCCCAATCAAAAGGGCCATCCCATGGCTCCGGCGCGCCGAAGGCGCCGGGGCGCGCTCAGAAGCGCCCCGCTCGCGATCGACCGGCGATCCGGTCGTCCATGGTTCGGTGCAGGTGGAGCGGGAGGGCTCCAAGCCCTGCGAGGGGTCCAGCGTCGATAAGCTGGCGCGCATCTGATCGGCGGACGGTCGGCCCAGGTTTCCATAAGGGCTCGGGCAGGCCCTTGGGTCGCGATCCTACGGCGAGAGGTCGGCCATGGGGTCTCGGGGAGCTTGGAGGGTCCCTGAGCGGCGAGGCGTCGGCCGCACGGCGCGAGTGATGGACCGGCGATACGGTCACATGGCTCAGGTTCGGCTCAACGCCGGTTCTGGGCCACCGCCGGGGGATGCAACGGGGGCGCGGCCTTTAGAACGCGTCATGTTTCACACCTGACGCCTCCGGGTCGCCAATCGTCAGAAGCGCGTCTCGGCGAGTTCCGCCAAGTTCGCAACGATCTGTCTGAGGTTGGCGTCCGATATCGATTGTGCGCAAGCCATTAAGTGCGATGCGTCTTCAGAGGTGTAGCCCTCTTCATCCGGCTGCATCACTTCTGTCAGTATGGGGACCGAAACGTCATCAGGCTCCATCTCGTAGCCGTCGAAGAAATAAGCCGGATGGACGGCCAAGGCGCGGCTAACCCGGGCGAGCATGCCGGCGGAAATACGGTTTTCGGCGGTTTCGTATTTGCGAAGCTGTTGGGTGGAGCAGCCAATTGCGTTTGCGAGCGTTTCGAGGTTGATGCGCGACGCGTTGCGCCGCAGGCGAATTTGACGGCCAACGAGAGCGTCGATGGGCGAAGCCTGCCGTGTCGGGCTCTTTTCAGCTGTCACATTGGGTTCCTGAGTTTTACGCACCCCGGAACTCGTGCCGTAATCTGCAGATATCTGTAAAGAAGCGTCGCCGCATTTTTCGCATTTCCACTGAGCGATTTCGGTGTGAAGGCCCTCAGTCCAGTTTCGGCCGTTCCGAACTGCGCATTTTCTGCTTAGCATCTCGCCGCTAGCGCATTTACTGCACACCAAGCGATACGCGGTCTGAGACTGCCGAAGCGCCTGTATGACGGTGATTTGATGCGCCATCCCGGCATCATGCCGCAGCGCCGGCCCGCGGGGATAAGCTTACTCGAACGACTAGAGCGCAGCCAGCGGATCAAACCCAACCTTGTTGATGCGCCAGTCCGTGTCGTCCAGCTCCAAGAGCCGGTCCGGGCTGATGTACTCCTTGCCGAACCAAGGGAACCGCTTTGCATCGAAACAGGATTTGATCTTGTCGATGGTCAGCCTGACGGCAGGTCTCCTCGCCGCCTCGGGGTGAAACACCAGCCAGATATCGAGGGCTTGGTAGAGATCGAACGGGATGTGGCGAACGCCGACATCGACGATTTGCGTGAAGGTCGGCACGATGCCGATGGCGCGTCCCATGCGGATGAGTTGTAGAAGGAGATTGCTCGAATCCGTCTTGAAGGCCAACGCCCGCTCCGCCTTGGTCTCTCCCAAGATCTGCAGAACCAGCGACTCGTCCAACTGCTCCGCCTGTTGAAACGCCAGGGAGTGGTGTTTGAGGTCTTCGAAGCTCTTCGGCACGCCGAAGCGCTTGGCGTAGGATTCCGAGCAGAACGTCGCGAGATGCAGATAGCCGAGACGTTGGCATACGACGTCGCTCGCCGTCGGCTTCTGAAACTGGACGGCGATGTCTGTTTCAAGTTCCTGCACCCGCGACGTCGTCCATTGGGTCTGCATGTCGAGCAGCAAATTCGGATGCAGGGCCTGAAACTCGGCGAGATGGGGCGTAAGCCAGAACGTCCCGACCCCTTCGGTCATGCGGATCGTCACCCGACCGGACACCTGATCGTCCTTCAGCCGTACGGATCGACCGATATCGCTCAGAGCCGAATAGGCTTTTTCCGCCTGCTCGACGATCGTGGAGCCGAACTCCGTCAGCACCCACTGGTTCTGCAGCCGCAGAAAAATCGGTTGCCCGAGGTCTTCCTCAAGCTGAGTGACCGACTTGGAAAGCGTCCGGCGATCGACGTCCAGCACAGAAGCCGCCTTGGTGACGCTTCCGCTGATCGCGATCTGATAGACTTGCCGGACGGCGTCCCAGCTTAACCGCGGTTCGACATGGCGGCTGTCGCGATCGTCTTGCTGCGCATGTTTTGCGCGGTCGAAGTCATCCCCTTGCACTTCCGATCTCGCCCCCGATTGCCGATCACCCGTCCGCGCAGCCATCCCGCGAGGCGACGCGCAGTTAACCCACGGGCTATAAAACACGGGGCGACTGAAACCAATGGGTAACGCACTTAGGTTCGACGAGATCGCGACGCTGCCGGCGGCGCTCGGTTCCGCGGTTCTACCGTTGGCGGCGTACTGGAACCGCGACATCTACGAATGGACGAAAGATCAAGTCGGCGGCGACCTCGCTCCGTTCGAGCATGTCCGCGACGTTCTAAACCTCGTGCCGGAGTTCGGTTTCCTCGTCGCCGAAGTCGCTTCTCTCGACGCCGCCCCGAAGCTGCGCGGCTACACGATATTCCTGCCGCTCAACGCCGACGGACACAGCGCCCTCAAGTCTGGAGACTTCAACGGCGCGGCCGTCGAAGACCGGTTCTTGACCGCTTCAGGCCAACGCGCCGACGCCCTCTACTGGTGGTGCACCGTCGCGCCCTCCGCCGTTTCGTTGGGGATGGTCGCGGTCGTCTCCCAGCTCCAGAAAGAACATGTGCGCCGGGCACCAATCTACACCAAACCCGTCAACGAGCACGCAGAGCAGCTCGCCCGCTTCGCCGGGTTCGAGCCCACGGCCGCGGGCGCCTCCTACAAAAACGCCGGATTGTTCGTCTATGAACGATCGGCCGTCCGCAGCGAGGCGGCCGGGCTTCGCGGAGCGGCGTGATGGCGAACGCTCCGCAAGAAAGCCCCGCTTACGATTCGTACACGCCCGATGCCGAAACCGTCTCCGTGAAAGTGGCTCGGGGCTTGGACGATATTCTCGACGCGATCGCGGTGCGTTCGGCGGTCTTCATCGGCGAGCAGAACTGCCCGGTGCGCGAAGAGCTTGACGGCAACGACGTCAGCTCTACGCATCTCGTCGCCTATTCGGGCGTCGAGCCGGTCGGCTCGACCAGAACCCGCTTTTTTGCGGATTTCGCGCAGTGGGGACGTCTCGCCGTACTCCCGAGCTGGCGCGGCAAAGGCGTGTCCGGCGTCTTGGCGAGGGCTGCGATCGAACTCATCCGCGCCAAAGGCTACCGCCGGATTTACGGCCAGGCCGAAAGCCACCTGCTGCCGTTTTACGAAAAGCTTGGTTTCCGCACGAACGATCGTACGGCGGACATCGTGTTCTCGGGCTACGACTTCATCGAAATCGTGATGGACATTAATCCTACGAGCACGTCTCTATCCCTAGAAGCTGATCCGTATACGATTATTCGGCCCGAGGGGAAATGGCATGAGCCGGGCGTTCTGGAGAAATCCGCTGTGCGAGGCGTCGATCCAGATCGCTCCAAATCCAGCGCTGCGACGAAAGCGGCCTGATCGATGCCCGAAATCGACGTCAAAAATCTCGCGAACGAGGTGTTCGATATCGTTCAACGCATCGAGGCCTTGCAGCAGGACTGCATGAGCGTGAACGATTCTGAACGGGCGCTGGCCTTGCACGCCATCGTCGATCGACTGCTCGCGGTGATCGATCGGCCGGCGACAGTCGCTACTCATCCAATTAGCGACGATACCAAGCCGCTCGCCAACTAGAGCAACTGACGTTCTATGGGTCGCAGACGAGCGGAGCCGCCCTCCGCGGAAGGACGGTCCTGCTCAAGGCGTCTCCCTGCAATTGTCGTGGGGGTACCGGGGGAGCTGATCCTTCCCCTGATTGGCGGGTGTCGGGGGCCATCACCCTGACGAGCGGTTCCAAGGGGCGCGATCGCCCTTTGGTCGATGGGGTGCAGGGGAGCGCTGAAGGCTCCCCGCTCGCGATCCGACGGCGAGAGGTCGGCCATGGGGTCTCGGGGAGCTTGGAGGCTCCCTGAGCGGCGAGGCGTCGGCCGCACGACGCGAGTGATGGACCGGCGATACGGTCTCATGGCTCAGGTTCGGCTCAACGCCGGTTCTGGGCCACTGCCGGGGGATGCAACGGGGTCGGCAGCTCGAAGAGCGAGAGAGCCCCTTGCCAAGAGGCGCTGCTTGGTCCGAAGGACTAATGCCGTGGGCGCACAAAGTGCTCCCATGGTATTACAGCGCACATCTTGCACACCGCCATAACTCACCCGGAAGACAGCCGGCACCTTATAATCAGTCTGTCGGCGACACGCGCATCAGCCGTAGCCGAGTGCTAACGCTCGATCGCAATTCGGGCGCTCTTTCAAATATCTATCGATCCCTGCAGGGATCATTTCACGGAAGTTTCACACACCCAGCGTTGACACCCCTGGCGCGCTTTTTGTTTGCTCCCTGCACCACTATGGGGAGCAACGTGTAATGCGCACACTCATTGTTTCGTTCTTTATCGGTTGGGCGGCGTGCTGCAGCGCCTTCGCTCAGGCCGAGCCGCCAACGCCGCTTATCGAATGGTACGAACGCCAGGATATTGAAGCTCGCCTCACAAAGTACGGCAATGACCTGCTTGGCGATAAGATTGATCCGCATACCGGCTCTCTCGTTTTCGAGCAGGTGGACGTGAGTCTTCCCGGAAACTTCCCGCTGGAGGTCGCCGTAAGACGTCGCCGCTCACAGGGGTTTCTTTACGGCGAGAACGTGGATGCGGAGTTCGGCGACTGGGAGCATGTCGTCCCGCGCATGAAGGTGGTGACGTCGGCGCAGGCGGCCTGGACGGGCAATCGCTGCACGAAATCGTTCAGCCAAGCATTTCCAACTGTTAGCAAATACAACGACACTCTAAGCCGAACAAAGTACTCACATGGTCTATTCATGGATATTCCAGGATTGGCCTCACAGCATGTCTTAATGAACAGTGTGGGTGGTCCATGGTCGGCCGGCGCGCAATACACGACCAGTCAGAACTGGTATCTCACATGTATACAGAATATTGGCTCTGCAAATGGAGGGGGCCAGGGCTTTCTAGCACATGCTCCGAATGGAGATACCTACAGGTTCGACAGATATATCGTGCACGAATATAAGCCGCTCGGTTCTTACGAGGGGCCATATCGCATCTGGGAACGTGACGTCAGCATCCTGGCAGCCACCGAGGTCACAGATAAGCATGGCAACTGGGTCCGGTATGATTACGACAATGCCGGGCGCTTGACCCGAATTCACTCAAAAGACAACCGGTCTATCGATTTCAATTACAACGGGTCGTCCAAGCTTGTTTCGTCAGTTTCTGCAAACGGTCGAAGCTGGCAATACAGTTATACGACCAATACGTTTACTTGGACTGAACTTACTGGCGGTCACGGCCGCCTGCTCGAAAACCAGACTCTCGACACTGTAACGCGGCCTGACGGTCGGTATTGGGAGTTCGCGCTTGATCGATTGACGATCGATCCGCTCGTCGGACCAGGATGCAGCGGTAGCGGAGCTACTGTGTCAGTCACCCATCCAGATGGGGTTCGAGGTGTCTTCAAGCTAGAGGAGATCGCTCACAGGGCGAGCCTAGATGTTCAAGACGCCGTCCCTTCATCTTGCGCCGACGCCATCGCAAATGTCGATCTTGAACCGAACCCTCCGACGTACGGCCCCGTGCAATGGCCGCTAGTAATGCTTCCTGCAGAGATAGTTTCCGTCGTCAAAAAAACGCTCTCCGCTCCGGACATTCCGACAGCTGAATGGACCTTTACGTATGAGGAAGACACCGGGGAGCCCGGTTCGTCTTCATCCGACCGGACGAACTGGACGCGCGTCCAAGAGCCCGGCGGGAAGCACATCACTTACTATCATCTTTGGAACGACGAGCCCCTAGGCGGCTCCCTCGTCAAAAAAGAGGTCCGTAATGGGGGCCCAACCGGTCCTTTGTTGGAGGTTGTCGAACACAACTACCTTCTGGAGGATCCGGTCGGAAGCGACCTACTAAGTTCGCACCTAACATCAGACTTGAAAACCAGACCGCTGAGGGAAACCGCGACGACCACGACTCGCGGTGCGGACGTCTACACGACGTCTTATGTGTTCGATACGGATCATTCTTCGCCGACATATTCCTTCGGCTACCCGCACGAAGTGATACGGACATCATCGGTGTCCGCTGGCGAGCGGCGAACGGCGTACAGCTACGACCACTATCAAGGCGTCTGGATACTCGGGCTGCTAAGGACGGTGACCCGTGAGGGGAAAGAGTTCGAAGAACGCTTTTACGACGCTCTCGGCCAACTGACGTCGTTGGAGACCTTTAACACGCCGACATCCAGCTACACCTATCACGCGACCGGAGACCAGACCGGAACCCTGGCGACGGCTACGGAAGCGCTGGGACGTGTTATCCGTTACGAAAACTATAAGCGCGGCGTACCGCAGCTTACGACCTACAACGACAATCTATCCGTAGGCGATCCGCAGCGTATTGAAGCTTCTCGCATTGTGGACGACAACGGCTGGACGACGTCCGTCACAAATCCTCGCGGGTACACCACGGGCTATGACTATGACTCCATGGGACGCCTGACGCTCATCGACCCGCACGGCGGCTGGCGATCAACGGTCATCACGTATTCGCTCATCGGCTCGGGCATCGTCCAAACCGAGGAGAAAGGCTCCCACTCAACCATCACGACGTACGACAGTATGTTGCGCCCGGTGCTGGTTGAAAAACGCGCTAATTCGGATGGCGGCGGGTCGATCTTTACCAAGACCGAATACGACAATATCAGCCGCGTGATTTTTACATCATGGCCTTCGGCCTCGCCAAATCCTACCGCCGGGGTCGCCACCACCTATGACGCGCTGGACCGGGTCAAAACGGAAGCGGAGACAGTTTCCAGCGGAGGCGGACAGTACGCGACGACATCCTACGCCTATCTGGACGACAACCGAACCCGGGTCACCGATCCGTCGGGCGCGCAAACCACGACCACTTACGACGCTTGGGGTGCGCCGACGACAGATGAGCCCGTTTGGGTCGCCGATCCCGAAGGCGGCGTCATCGAGCTTCGGCGGGACCCCTATGGGAACATCAAAACCCTCATCCAATCCGGTACGAGCAATGGGTACACGGTCAGCGCTTGGCGGCATTTTTGGTATGATGACCGTTTGCGCTTGTGCCGTCATCGGGCGCCGGAGATTGGCGACGAGCTCTTCCAATACGACATCGCCGACAGATTGGTGAAGTCTGCACGCGGCGTTCCTGCAGCCGGCGGCTGCGCGACACCGCCGGCTTCGGACACGATCACTTACATTTACGATGACTTAGAGCGCCAAACCGGAATCGACTTCCCCGATTCGACGCCGGATATCTCAAAAACGTATGACGCAAACGGCAATCTAAAGACGGTTGTTCGCGGAGCGACGTCTTGGAGCTATGGGTATTCGCCCCTCGACCATCTCGCTTCCGAAGCCCTAACGGTCGACGGCGCCACGTGGCTGATCACCTACCAGTACCACTTAAACGGCCGGCTGTATCAGCAGTTTCTGCCGAATGCAGAGGAAGTCGCCTTCAATCCGGATGGCTTCGGCCGGCCGCGAAGCCTTCGCGTAGCGGGCGTCGATCACGTTTCGAACATCACCTATCATCCGAATGGGATGGTTGCGTCTGCAGACTATTTGAACGGCCAGGCGTTCACCCAGACCCTGACGGGCCGTCAGGCGCCCTATGAGCGGATCGCCGCGAAGCCCGGCGGCGCGACGGCGCTCTCTCTGCGCTATGCGTACGACGTGCGGGGCAAGGTGTCGGGGATCGAGGACTTCGGCCATCCCGGCAACGACCGGTCCTTCACCTATGACGGCAAGGGGCGTCTCCTGACGGCTGCGGGCGCCTGGGGCTCGGGGTCATATGTCTACGACGCCCTCGACAACATCCGTCGGAAGACCCTCGGGGCGCGGCAGGTCGACATCCATATGTGGTCGAACAACCGGGTCGACTGCGTGATCGACACCTTCGCCGGCGGCGGCGTTCGCTATTACGCCTACGACGCCCGGGGGAACACGACGGATACGGGGCTCCTGCAGCTCGCCTACGACTTCGCGAACCAGCCGATAGCGGTGACGGGAACGGGCGTCAGCCAGGCCCATACCTATGACGGCAATCTGAAGCGGGTGAAGACGGTCGAGAACGGCGAGACGACGTACTCGGTCTACTCCTCCCTCACCGGAGCTATCGTGTACCGCGACAACGCGACGACCGGCGAGGAGACGGCCTATCTCTCCGCGGGCGCGGTCTCGGTGCGCTTCAAGGGCTCCGACCCCGCGGTCTACACCCATAAGGACCATCTCGGCTCCCCCGTCGCCGCCACCGATACGGCCAGCGCCGTCCTCTGGCGGGAGCAGTACAATCCCTTCGGCGAGAAACGCCTCGACCCGGCGGGCAACCGCGACGACGAAGGCTACACCGGCCACGTCTCGGACTCAGCGACCGGCCTCATCTACATGCAGGCCCGCTATATGGACCCGGTGACGGGACGGTTCCTGACGACGGATCCCATCGGGTATCAGGACCAGCTTAATCTGTATGCGTATGTGTACAATGATCCAGTGAACACGACGGATCCGACGGGTGAGTTCGGCGTCGCTGGCGCTCTCATAGGCGCTGCTATAGGCGGGGTTGCGTCGTACGCGTCGCAAGTAATCGTCGACTCTGCGGATGGAGTGCAGCTAAGCGACTTTACGTCCACTGATGCGCTGAAGTCGGGGGCAACTGGGGCTCTAACCGGAGCGGTCGTCGGCTCCGGCGCGGGGTTGGTGACATCGACGGTTGCTGCTGTGGTTATCGGAGGCGGTGTTGAAGCGGCTGCTGGCGAGATAACAAACAGTAGCGCCACAACTGGTCAGATTGCTAAGGCCGCGATAAATAATGGCGTAGCGACTGCCGGCGGTATCGCACTGGGCAAGACCCTTCAGGCAGCCAGTAGCGCCGTTTCGACTGGGCTGAAAGCTGGCGGCGCGCTTAAGGCGGCGTCTGATGGGGCGATCTCATTCAATAGCGCGAAATCGATTGCATCCACGGCGGTTAAAGTTGAAGGAACCGCTGTGGGCGGCGGCATAGCGAACGCCTCAAGTGTGGGCTTCACGTACGCAGCTACCGAGAACAAACCGCTTGATGTAGCGGAAAAATTCTTTGAAAATCATCGCAAGACGGAAGATACGGGGAATTGATGTGGACTTCCTAGGTCGATTTTTGGCTAGCTTTTTCCAGATGTGGATATTTGGAGCAGTTCTATTTTTATTGGGGCGTTTTTTATATAGATTGACCGCTGGACCGGCCTTTTCCGAAGGTATTCTAAGAGTAGAGGTTTTATTATTTATTTTTATTCCCCTTCTTATTTCATTTATTGTTGGTATTGCGGCTGCTTTCGGTGTAAAAATGCGCTAACAACGATTTTTGACTAAGACATAATCGATCTGCTCAGTGCAATAATCGATGATGCTGAAAGTGTAATTGGCCCCCATACCGCGAAGCGCGACGGCGTTGTCGCTCCGCTACGCCTACGACGTGCGGGGCAAGGTCTCGGGGATTGAGGACTTCGGCCATCCGGGGAACGACCGGTCCTTCACCTATGACGGCAAGGGCCGGCTCCTGACGGCCTCGGGCGCCTGGGGCTCGGGGTCATATGTCTACGACGCCCTCGACAACATCCGTCGGAAGACCCTCGGCGCACGGGTGGTGGACATCGAGTACTGGTCGCAGAACCGCGTCACCCGCACGCGCGACAGTTTCGACGGCGGGGCGTGGCGCTATTACGGCTATGACGCCCGCGGCAACACGACCGATACGGACAAGCTCACCGTTCGGCGGGGATTTGGGGCCCCAGCCCCAAATCCTCCTCCGCCTCACCCTACGACTTCGCGAACCAGCCGACGAGGGCTTAATACTTTCCCGTAAGCGCCTCGTTCAGGATCGCCTTGTCCAGCGTCAGGTCGGCGACGGCCCGCTTCAGCCGGGCGTTCTCGCGCTCCAGCTCCTCAAGGCGCTGCGCCTGGCTGAAGCGGGCCGTCGCCGACCTGACGCTGGACAAGGCGATCCTGAACGAGGCGCTTACGGGAAAGTATTAAGCCCTCGTCGGCTGGTTCGCGAAGTCGTAGGGTG
>JBCBJX010000046.1:0-22541 GCA_038522735.1 Pseudomonadota bacterium | reverse complement strand
GGCTTGTCCGTCATGTCCCTGCAGCGGGCGATCTCGTTCGCGAGCGCCTCCGGCGTCTTCTGGGTGAGACCCGTTATGATCCCGAGCCCGCCGGCGTTCGACACCGCCGCGGCCATCTCGGCGAACCCGACATAATGCATCCCGCCCTGAATGATCGGATGCTGAACGCCGAACATCTCGGTGATTCTGGTTTTCATTTGGAACTCTCCGCGACCAATCGATTTTGAATTGTGAGCGTCGAGCGTAAGTTCGGCGCTAAACACGAACAAGCGCGAGGAGCACCGGCTCGACCGCGAAGTCGTGGGTCGCGGGAGCACCCGGTTCTGGCGGATGGGGTGGGATTCGAACCCCCCGCGCGCCCTGCGGGCGCGCATTCATGAAGACGTGGGTAGAGGACCGCCGCGCTGGTGAAGCGCTGTCCTTCTCCTCGCGTACAGGGCTGGCGGGCCATGCGCGACGAAAACGCGAACTATTCTTTCGCTGTTGTGCTACGATTGTGACGGGCTGGTCATGACTTGTCGGGTTAAACCTGACCTCGGAGGACCTGGTCCAACATTTCGAGCGCCAAAGGCCAGTTCTCCGCATGCCCGATACGAGACTGCTCGGAGACGAAGCCGGAGTGGGTCAAGCGGACTTGCGTGGCCGGTCCTCTGGGAATGAGTTCGATTCGGAGGAGGGTCTCGGCTCCTTCCGTTCCCTCGGCCGTGCCATTGCCCGTCATCCAGGTCACCTCGATAAGCTGGTTCTCTTTTACGTCGAGGAATCGGCCGTAATGGGGATGCCTTCCCCATTCGTCCCGATTGTAGAAGAAGTACGGCCTCCCTGGCTCCGGCGTCATCCACAGGGTTCCAGCTTGGGCGAACCAGGTATCGAGTTTCTCAGTCCAGGCGGCGTAGACGTCGCTTGGTTTCGCACTGACTGTGTACTCACATGTCATTTCCAATGGTCGCGTGGAAAGGTCGGGGCGGGGTATTAAACTCACTAGGACCTTCTGAATCTTTTCAGTCTTGGAAGCGCCAAGTCTGATCGTCTCATGTGGAATCGGCGGCGAGCGACGCTCGCATTTTTGTTCCAGGCTGGCGGATGGGGTGGGATTCGAACCCCCGCGCGCCCTTCAGGCGCGCATTCATGAAGACGTGGGTAAAACCATAGCGCGTGGTGAAGCGCTGTCCTTCTCCTCGCGACCGGTTCTGGCGGATGGGGTGGGATTCGAACCCACGGAGACGTCGCCGCCTCGCCGGTTTTCAAGACCGGTGCCTTAAACCGCTCGGCCACCCATCCGAAGGCGGCGGACCCTGCGCAATGCCGGGCGGTTTTGCAAGAACGGGTTTTGACAGGCGGGACGGGAGGGGGCCGAATCGGGTTCCGTCCTGTCCCGGGAGCCCGCCATGAACCGCACAGCCGCCGCCATCCTCCTCGCCGCGCCGATCGCGCTCGCTGCGTGCGCAGCGCGCGCGCCGCTCGTCGCAGCGCCCCATGAGAAAATCGGGACGCCCTATCAGGTGGCGGGGGTGACCTATACGCCGGCGGCGGACGATCGCTACGACGCCGTCGGGATCGCCAGCTGGTACGGCCGCCAGTTCGACGGCAAGCGCACGGCGAACGGCGAGATCTTCGACATGAACGATCTCTCGGCCGCCCATAAGACGCTGCCGCTCCCCTCCATAGTCGAGGTGACGAACCTCCAGAACGGCCGGTCGATCCGGGTGCGGCTCAATGATCGGGGTCCTTTCAAGAACAACCGGATCATCGATCTGTCGCGCGCGGCCGCCGTGGAGCTCGGCTTTTTCGAGGCGGGGCTCGCCGAGGTGCGGGTGCGCTATGTCGGGCCCGCCTATCTCGATGGCGGCCTCGATGTGGTTCAAAAGAGCTGGCCGACGCCGTCCCTCGCGCCGCAGCGGCTCGGCGCGGCGCCGGCGGCGCGCATCGTCGCTCAGCCGGCGGTCTACCGCGCGCCGGTCGCGGACGGAGCGCCTTACTTCATCCAGCTCGCCGCCGTCTCCTCGAAATCCGCCGCCGACGCGCTCCTTGCAGGCGCCGCAGACATCGCGACCGGGTTCGTCGAGCCGGTGACCACGGGCGAGGGCGCGCTCCTCCACCGGGTGCGGATCGGGCCGATCATCGGCGAGGCGGCCGCGCGGGCGGCCCTCGACCGGACGAAGGCGGCGGGCTACGACGCGGCGCGTCTCGTTCGAACCTCGACCTGAAGCCTTTTTCGAGCCTTGGTTTCGTCGAAGAAGCGATGAGAATCGCCCCCATAGCCAGTCGCGCCCGCACGCCGACGCCGGAGACCGCCGCATGCGCCTCGTTCTGATCATCCTCACGCTGCTCGGACACGCCGCGGCCGAGGACGCCGCCGACCGCGCCGTCATCGAGACCGACGCCCGCCAGGCGATCATCGTCGATTTCGAGACCGGAAAGACGCTGTTCGCCAAGAACGCCGACGTCCCGCTGCCGCCCGCGTCCATGAGCAAGCTAATGACGCTCGCCATCGTCTTCGAGAAGCTCGAGCGGGGCGAACTCAAACTGGACCAGGAATTCACGGTCACGAAAAACGCATACCGCTTCGGCGGATCGACGATGTTCCTGCGGCTCGGCTCGAAGGTGTCGGTCGAAAACCTCTTGCGCGGGGTTATCGTCCAGTCCGGCAACGACGCCGCCATCGCGCTCGCTGAAGGCGTTTCAGGCTCCGAGGCCGATTTTGTCGAGCTGATGAACCGCAAGGCGACCGAATGGGGGCTCGCGAATTCGAGCTTCGGCAACGCCACGGGCTGGCCGCATCCGGACCAGAAGATGAGCGCCCGGGACCTTGCGACCCTCGCACGGCGCATCATCGCCCGGCATCCGGACCTATACGACATTTTCGACGAGCCCCGTTTCACCTGGGACGGGGTCGCCCAGGACAACCGCAATCCGCTCCTCTTCGACGGCGGCCCAGGGGACGGGTTGAAAACGGGCCACACGGATGAGGCGGGCTACTGCCTCGTCGGCTCAGGCGTGCAGGACGGGGTCCGGCGCATCTTCGTGATCGGCGGCCTTGACAGCGACAGCGCGAGAGCGGAAGAAGCGCGGCGCATGATGCGCGTCGCGCTCACCGACTTCAAAACGATCGAGTTTTTCCTGGCGGGCGACGTCGCCGGGTCCGCCCCCGTCGCCCGCGGGGCGAAGAACACCGTTCCGCTCATCCTCGCGGCGGACGTTTCAGCCATCGTCCATCGGCGTCTCGCGGGGGAAACGAAGGCTTATCTCGTCTACGACTCGCCGCTGATCGCGCCGATCGCGTCGGGCGCGCCGATCGCGAGCCTTCGTCTCGAGGTTCCCGGCGCTCCGCCGGAGATCTACCCGGTCGTCGCCGGCGCTTCGATCGAAGAGACGGGCTTCGGCGGCAAGGTCATCCTCGGCCTCAAACGCGTCATCGGCGGCGCGCCCGAGGCGCCGGATCGGGTGGAGGAGCGGCTTGGCGGCGACATGGATCCCCTGATCCTGAACTCGACCGCGTCGTGAAAGACGCCGGCGAACGCGGCCACCTCATCAGCTTCGAAGGTGGCGAGGGCGCTGGAAAATCGACGCAGATT
Organism: Pseudomonadota bacterium; assembly: GCA_038522735.1. Lineage (GTDB taxonomy): Bacteria > Pseudomonadota > Alphaproteobacteria > Caulobacterales > Parvularculaceae > JBCBJX01. Next base: position 18,966 of record JBCBJX010000046.1, on the reverse strand, counting down.
AAGTACTTGAAGGCCTATCTTGAGACGCTTTCTCTTAGCGTGACGGCGACCCGCGAGCCGGGGGGCGGACCGACAGGGGAGGCTTTACGACAGCTCGTCCTCCATCCGCCCGCGCCGCTTTCCGCGGCGACGGAAGCCCTCATCATGTTCGCCGCCCGGCGGGATCATCTCGACCTCGTCATCAACCCGGCCCGCGCCGGCGGCGCCGTCGTCCTGACGGACCGGTTCTACGACTCGACGGAGGCCTACCAGGTCGCCGCCGGCGATTTCGCAGCCGATCGTTTTAAGTCCTTACTGCACGCGGTCGTGTTGAAAGACGAAAATCCCAGTCTCACCATCATTCTGGATCTTGATGTTGAAGTCGGATTGAAGCGCGCCGCCGACCGCGGAACCATGGACGCCTTTGAGAGTCGGGGCCGGGCGTTCCACGACGCCGTGCGCCGCGGCTTCCTCGCCATCGCCGCGCGCGAGCCCGAGCGCTGCGTCGTCGTCGACGCCGACCGGGAGCCGGGCGCCGTCGCCGTCGACATCCGGACCATCGTCGCCGCCCGCCTCGGGATCGGAGGCGGGACATGATGGCGCCGGAGGAGCGCCTCAATCTCATCGGCCACACGGAGGCCGAGGCGACGCTCGCCCGCGCGCTCGACGACGGCGCGCTCGCCCACGGCCTTCTCGTCTCCGGCCCCGCCGGCGTCGGCAAGGCGACGCTCGCCTTCCGCCTCGCCCGCGCCGCCCTCGCGCCGGACGCGCGCGCCGACCAGGGGAGCCTCGCCGTCGATGCGGGCGCGCCGGCGGTGAAGCGCCTTCTCGCCGGCGCCCATCCGGACCTTCTCGTCCTCCGCCGGCCGACGGACGAGAAAACAGGCCGTGTGCGCCAGGAAATCCCCGTCGACAGCGCCCGTCAGGCCGCCCGGTTCTTCACCCGCACCGCCGGCGCCGGCGGGCGGCGCGTCTGCATCATCGACAAGGCGGACGAGTTGAACGTCGCGGCGGCGAACGCGCTTCTCAAAACGCTGGAAGAGCCGCCGGTCGGCGCACATTTCATTCTTCTCGCTGATGCGCCGAGCCGTGTCCTGCCGACCGTCCGCTCGCGTTGCCGGGCGCTCGCGCTGAGGCCCGTCGAGACCGATGTTGTCGCGGCGTTCCTGCGCGCTGAAGCCGACTGCGGGGCGGAGGAGGCGGCGACCGTCGCCCAGGCGAGCGGGGGGCGGCCCGGACGGGCCCTTGCGCTGCTGGAGGAGGGCGGCGCGGAAGCCGCGGAGCTCGCAGAGCGATTTCTCGACGCCTCCTTCCGGGGGTCCCACGCCGCGCCCTTCGTCGCGTCCGACGCCGTCGCCGGCGTGAAAAACGACGCGCTCTGGGAGAGTTTCAAGACGATCGTCATAAATCGCCTCAGCGAGGCCGCGCGCCTTTCGGCGCGAGGCGAGGGCGGGCCGGCGACCTTCGAGGCGGCCCCCGAGACCCTGATCGAAGCGTGGGAAAAAGCGCGCGATTGGCTGGGTCGCGGCGACGCGCTACGTCTCAATCGCAGCCAAATCCTCATCGCCCTCGCCGCCGATCTTCGCCGCGCCGTCCGCGGCCGAGCTTGACGGCGCTTCGCCCGAAACCCTCATGCCCGCACCTGATCCGACCCGGTCGCCGACGCCGCTGATCGACAGCCATGTAAACCTCCACGGCGAGGCCTACGCGGACGATCTCGACGCTGTCTTCGAGCGCGCCGAAGCCGCGAACGTCGCCGGCATGATCGCGATCTCCGACACGCTAGCCTCGACCGAGGCCGTGACGGCCGTCGCGGACCGCGGCGCCGCCGTCTGGCGGTCCGCGGGCGTCCATCCGCATTATGCGCAGAATTACAGAGACTTGAGCGCCGAAACGCTAATCGCGCTTGCGGCATCGGAAGACGTCGTCGGGATCGGCGAATGCGGTCTCGATTATTACTATGAGTATTCAGATCGGGCCGTGCAGGCGCCGGTCTTCGAGGCCCATATCGCCGCGGCGCGGGCGACGGGCCTGCCGCTCATCATCCATTCCCGGGACGCCGACGCCGACATGGCGCGCTATCTCGCCGAACACGCCGCCGACGGCGCGTTCCGGCCGCTGCTCCATTGCTATACCGGTGGTTGGGACCTCGCCGAGACGTCGCTGGGCCTCGGCGGCTATGTCGCGTTCTCCGGCATCGTCAGCTTCAAAAAGGCCGACGAGGTGAGGGCGGTCGCCGCCCGGGTCCCGCTCGACCGGCTGATCGTCGAGACCGACTGTCCTTATCTCGCGCCGGTCCCCTGGCGCGGGCGGCGCAATGAGCCGGCTTACATCGGCGGCGTCGTGGAGGCGCTCGCCGCGGCGCGCGGCGAAGACGTGGAGACCGTCGCCCGGGCGACGACGGCGAACTTCTTCCGCCTGTTCGAGCGCGCGCGGCCGGTTCCGCCGGCCGTCCTCGCGGCGGGGCTCGCATGAGCCGCATCCGCGGGATCGTCCTCGGCTGCGGCTCCTCCGGCGGCGTTCCGCGCATCGGCGGGCCGGAGGGCGGCGGCGACTGGGGTGCGTGCGACCCTGAAAACCCGAAAAACCGCCGCCGTCGCTGCTCCATGCTGTTCGAAGTCTCGCGCGACGACGCCTTCGCGCGCGACGCGGTGACGGCCGTCCTTGTCGACACGGCGCCCGACCTCCGCGAGCAGCTGATCGAGGCGCGCGTGAAGCGCCTCGACGCGGTTCTCATCACCCATGACCACGCCGACCAGACCCACGGCGTCGACGACCTGCGCGTCGTCGCCATGCAGATGAAAGCACGTGTCCCGGTTTACGTGGACGGTCACACCGCTCCCGATTTCGTCGAGCGGTTCGCCTACTGCTTCCGCCAGAAGCCCGGCTCTCTCTATCCGCCGATCCTGGAGCTGCGCGAGACGCCGCAAGTCGGAACCACGTTCGAGATCAAGGGGCCGGGCGGCCTCGCGCCGGTCGCCGCGTTCCTGCAGGGCCACGGGCCGGTCGACAGCCTCGGCTTCCGCATCGGGCCTTTCGCGTATTCAAGCGACGTCGCCGATCTTTCCGAGGAGAGCTTTGAAATCCTCGACGGCGTCGACATCTGGGTGGTCGATGCGCTCCGCTACACGCCGCACAAGACCCACGCCCACCTCGACCGGACGCTCTCGTGGATCGACCGCGTCAAGCCCCGACGCGCCGTTCTGACCAATCTTCATGTGGATATGGATTACGAGACGCTCCGCCGGGATCTGCCCGAGGGCGTCGAACCGGCCTTCGACGGCATGGTCCTTGAGGGGCGTCTTTCATCTAGCGCATGAAGCACCGTCCGCGTCCGGAACTGGCGCGAAACCTGCAGATTTCTTCCAAAAGTGGCCGCTTGGGGGGCCGCGAGAGGGACGCTGAAGGCATGTTCGACACCAGCGCGAGACGCGTTGAACGCGTGAAAATCCCGGTCAGCATCGCGCTTTCCGAAAGCGAGACGCTCGACTGCGCCGTCTTCGTCGCCCGCGGCGGCCGGGTCTCGGACCTCCTGAACGATGAACGGGCCTTCCTGCCGGTCGAAGCGGCCGACGGCTTCCGCGCCATCGCCAAGTCCCGCATCCTGGAACTCCGCCAGCGACCGATGAAGCAGACGTCCGGGAGCGCTGAGGAGAAACCGGACCCGGGCGTCCGGTCCGCCGATATGGGCTTCCGCAGGCCGGCCGACGCCTGGTCGAGCGACCCCTATGAAGTCCTCGGCGTCACCGCCGACGCCCCCTGGGAGATCGTCCGCTCGGCGTATCTCGCGCGCCTGAAAACCGCGCACCCGGACCGACTGCGCGCCGCCGGGGTCGATGCGAGCCTCGTCGATGCGGGCAAGGAACTGAGCCAGCGTTTGAACGCCGCGTACGCCAAGATCGCCGCGGCGCGTAAGGGCAGGGCCTGATAGTATCCCGCTCCGTAAACGAGTTCCTGAGGCGCTCCCGTTTAGCCTTCCCAGACAAAGATGATCTGCGGGGAAAAGGCCTTGAAGCTCGCACCGATACCGTTTTCAGAAGCGCGCCGAGTTCGGGTGCTCGACGACAGCGGCGTACTGGTGAGCCTCCCCCATTGAGTTGGTCCATCCTGAGTTATGGGAAGGAGGACCGAGATGGCCCGGAAGAGATACAAACCCAAAGAGATCGTCACGAAGCTGCGGCAGGTCGAAGTGCTGCGCGGACAGGGCGCGACGATGGTCGATGCGATCCGACAAATCGGCGTAACCGAGGTGACGTTCTACCGGTGGCGCAAGGAGTACGGCGGCTTGTCGGCGGATCAGCTGAAGCGCCTGAAGGAGCTTGAGAAGGAGAACGAGCGTCTGCGTCGGGCGGTCTCGGATCTCACCCTCGACAAACTGATCCTGGCGGAAGCCGCCAAGGGAAACCCCGGATCAAGTCCGGGGCAGGCTTTCTAAGCCCCTCGCGCCGTCGAAAGTGCATCGACCAAGTCCGTCGAGATCTCGGCGTCTCAGAGCGACGTGCTTGCAGAGCTCTTGGCCAGCATCGTTCGACTCAACGGCGAGCGCCGCGAGGCCGGGAGGATGAAGAACGCCTGGTCGCGGACATGATCGAGCTCGCTCGCCAGTACGGCCGCGGAGCCTGCCCCGGACTTGATCCGGGGGCTATCGTCGGATCGCTGCGTTGCTCCGGCATTCGGGCTGGCCGGTGAACGACAAGCGCGCCGCATCGGAACCCTCATCCTCGCAATCGCAGCCGGCGCCTACATCTTCGGCGGCTTCTTCACCTTCTTCGCGGTGGATATCCTGCTCTGAATGAACATACAGCACACGCACATCATAATGACATCAGCTGGGCGACGTCCGCCCAGGTGACGCTTCAATCATAGTGCGGATTAGCCTGCGGCGCGGAAAGTCATCAGTTCTCGTCCGCCTCACCACCAGACCGCGTAGATCAGGACGAGCAGCAGGACGACGGCCGCGGCGAGGACATTGAACGTCGGGGTCGTCCTGAAGCTGATATCGGCGAGCCGCACGGGGCGGTCGGCGGGCGGCGGCGGCGCGAGGCGCGAAACGGCGAGGCCTGCGGCGAGGCAGATCAGGAAGACGACCCAGATCCGGACTACGAAGGGCATGCTCCGGGCGGCGAGGCCGCTCTCGACGATGAGCGCGTCGCTGAACGTCCCGAAGGCGGAGGGGTTCGCGATCAGCCAGAAGAAGAACGAAGCGGCGACGGAGCTGATCAGCACCGCGAAGGCGCCGGCGGCGTTCGCGCGCTTATCGAAAAATCCGAGTAAAAAGATCGCGACGACGCCCGGCGCGATGAAGCCCGTGTACTCCTGCACCGTCTGGAACGCGCTTTCGAAGCCGCCGAGGAACGGCTTTGCGAGCACGAGAGCGATCAGCATTGCGGCGAGCGAGGTCGCCCGGCCGACGCCCACATAATGCCGCTCGCCGCGATCCGGGGCGAACGCTCTGTAGACGTCCATGGTGAAGATCGTCGAGATCGAGTTCATCATGGAGGCGAGCGAGGAGACCACCGCAGCGATGAGCGCGGCGAAGACGACGCCCTTGAGGCCGCTCGGAAGGAGGCCCATCAGAACGCCGTAGGTGCGGTCGGAGCGCGCCGTCAGCTGGTCGAGCGGCAGGACGCCGTCCCGGGCGAGGATGAGCGCGGCGATCCCCGGCACGACGACGATGAGCGGGATGAAGAGCTTCAGGAAGGCGGCGAAGGCGAGGCCTTTCTGGGCCTCGGCGAGGCTTTCCGCGCCGAGCGCGCGCTGGATGATGTACTGATTAAAGCCCCAATAGGAAAAATGCAGCACCCAGAGGCCGCCGAGCAGTGTCCAGATTCCCGGAAGATCGCCGTAGTTCGGATGATCGCGACTGAGGATCATGGTGAAGTGGCCTGGAACTTCGTCCGCAAGCCGGGCGAAGCCGGCGACGGGTCCCCCGCCGCCTGCGACGAGATCGAGCGCGATCCATGTGATGATCGCACCCCCGACAATCAGGACGACGACCTGAATGATGTCCGTCAGCGCGACGGCTTTCAGGCCGCCATAGATGGAATAAAGAACCGCGAACGCAGCGAGGCCGATCATCGCCGGAACGACGGCGAGGCCGGAGACGGCGGAAATCGCGAGGCCGCCGAGCCACAGAACCGTCGTCAGGTTCACGGCCGTATAAAGAGCGATCCAATAGACCGACATCAGCGATTTGACGCCGCCGCCATAGCGCTGATCGAGAAACTGCGGCATCGTGTAGATGCCGCGCTTCAAAAAGATCGGCAGAAAGAACTTCGCGACAAGGACGAGCACCAACGCCGCCTGAAGCTCATAGGCGGCGATGGCGACGCCGACGACGAAGCCCTGACCCGACTGGCCGATGATCTGCTCGGCGGAAATATTCGCGGCGATCAGCGATGCGCCGATCGCCCACCACGGCAGCGCCTTGCCTGCGAGGAAATAATCTTCGGTGTCTTTCGTCTCCCCCGCCGGCTCGCGCGAAACATAAAGCGCGATCGCGAACAGCGCCGCCCCATAGATAGCGATCACAGCGATGTCGAGTGTCGAAAGATGCATCAGCAGGGGCCTGGTATCTCATTCAAGGAAACGCTGGACTACGTCCGGCTTCGGTCGCGCGTTAGTTCTGATCCGTCAGACGAAGCCCATAGCCCCGTTTATACAAATTGCGTTGATCGCCCGACCTCGGCCAATCGAACGGCAATCGGCCGGAGAAGTCGTTCGACGTTCCGCCTGCAACAAGAACATCGGCCACACCGGCGCCTTCCGTGCCGGGAAGCCATGCGACGACAAAGGCGTCAGACACGTTGATCGCAGCATCGACGCTACGCGGTCGTCCTGTGAGGAAGACGGCGACCACCGAAACGCCTTGCTGTTTGAAGCGCTGCATAAGTTTGAAATCGTTGGACTGATCGAGAGGGAACTTCAAGTCCTTCAGATCACCTTCAAACTCCGCATACGGGTTCTCACCAAATACGATGACTGCGACGTCCGCGTTTGCGTCCGGATCGGTCGAGACTTCTCCGCCGTTCGCCCCGATTGCGGCTTTGAAGCCTTCAAGGATGGACGTCGCGCCGGGAAAGTCGCCATTGTCGGTGTCGTCACCTTGCCAGGTGACCGACCACCCGCCCGCCTGCATCGGAATATTGTCGGCCCCCGCACCGCCGACAAACACCGTTTTCACGCCGTCGATCGGCAGCACTTCATCGTTCTTCAGAAGTACGAGCGATTTTTGCACCGCTGTTCGAGCGATGGCGCGGTGGTCGGGATGGCCGATAAGATCGAAACGCGCAGCGAGCGCGTGCTGCGACGGACGACCGTTATCAAAGAGACCAGCACGGAATTTGACTCGAAGGACCCGGCGAACCGCGTCGTCAAGGCGTTCGGTGGAGATCTCCCCGCGTTTCGCCTGTCTCACCGTATTGCGATGGAACGCCTTCCACTTCTCCGGAACCATAATGAGGTCGACGCCCGCGTTAATTGCTTGCGGGCACGAGACGTCGGAGCAGCCCTCGACCTGTCCGTGACCGTTCCAGTCGCCGACGACGAGACCGTCGAAGCCCATTCCGTCTTTAAGAACGTCTGTCAGAAGATATTTGTGCCCATGCAGCTTTTCGCCGTTCCAGCTGTTGAAGCTCGCCATAACCGTCTGGACGCCGACGCCGAGAGCCTGGAAGTACGGCCGCCCGTGCACGTCTCGCAGGATGTTTTCCGCAACCGCCGTATCGCCCTGATCGACGCCGCCCGTCGTACCGCCGTCGCCGATAAAGTGCTTGGCCGTCGCCACCACCTTCTGCTCGTTCAGCGCGTCGCCGAGCGCAGGGTGGCCCTGAAGGCCGAGAATGAGTTCCGATGAGAGCGTCGCAACAATTTCCGGGTCGTCTGAATAGCTCTCATAGGTGCGTCCCCAACGCGGATCACGCGCGACTGCTACGGTCGGCGCAAAAGCCCAGTCGATCCCTGTCGCAGCGACTTCGTGGGCCGTCGCAACGCCGATATTTCGCATGAGCGCGGGATCATTCGCGGCGCCGAGGCCGATATTGTGCGGGAAGATCGTTGCGCCACGGACGTTGTTATGGCCGTGGACCGCGTCCGTCCCCCAGATGACCGGGATCGCCAGCCCGCCTTTCGAGGTGTCCATCGACGCGTCGTAGAATGCATTTGCCGCGGCGACCCAGAGCGCAAGCGGGTCGTCGCGATTGTCTGCCGGCAGCGATCCCCCGCCGTTCAGCACTGAACCTATATGGTATTTTCGGATATCGGCGGGGGAAATCGATTTGATTTCCGCCTGGATGATCTGGCCGACTTTCTGTTCGACGCTCATCCGTGCGATCAAATCGCTGATTTTCAGCTCGATCTCTGCGTCTCGCCCGTATGGCGATTTGATCGCCGGCCACGACGCCGCGTCCTCGCTTGTAGCAGGTTCAACGCACAGCATGGCGGCGCACGCAGCAACGGCGGCGCGAAGGGTCAGTGTTTTCATCTGTCTCTCGCGTCTCGTAACTTCAAACATGCGACGTGCGGAGCGGCTTTCGCTCCGCACGCCGAGGCATGTGGTCGCCCGCTCCCTAGAATTTCGCCCGTACGCGCACGCCGTAGGTGCGCGGACGGTTGAAGAAACGCGTGTTGTCGAACTGGGTGATGATGATTGCCTGCTCGATCTCCTTGCCTGTGAAGTTGTTGACGTACGCCTCGAAACGAAGCCGGTCATCGAAGCCGTGGGAATAGCCGATCCCGGCGTCGCCAAGCCAATAACCTTCGACGACGTCGTTGAGGCGCGGTTCGGGGTCGCTCGGATTGGAGAAATCTTCGCCGTTGAAGATCGTCATGAAGGTGTCGGAGCGATAGCCCGCCGAGATAACCGCGTCGAATGTCCCCGTCGGCAGTTCCCAGAGCTTCGACAGAGAGCCGTTGAACTGCAGATCGGGCGCCCGCGGCAGCTCGTTGCCTTCGATAGACCGGTTCACTGAATTCACGGGATCGACATCCGCCTGGAACCGTGAATCCTGGATTTCGTCGGACCCGGTAATTTCTGTCTGCAGAAACAACAGGGTCGCATCGAAGTTGACGTTGCCCGGGAACCGGAGCTTGCCGTCGAACTGCGCGCCATAGACTTCAGCATCGGACGCATTGAACGTGAACGAGACGACGTTCCCGCCCAGACTGTCCAGTTCATCCTGGGTCAAATCGCTTGTATCTACACCCTCGAATTCCAGAATCTGCGCTGTTGAGGTCAGTGTCGTGAGCTGAAGGTCCTTCCAGTCGTTATAAAACACGCTGGCGTTCAGCGTGACGCCGATATCGCCGATCTCGAACTGGTTTTTCGTGCCGATTTCGAAGAGCGTATTTGTTTCAACGTCATAGGTCGGCGCGAGCGTATCGGTGTCGAACGCCGCTGGCGCGCTGCCTGCAGGGCTTGCGCCGCCGAGACCTTCCGTCTCCGCGATGTTGTCGTTGAAACCGCCGGATTTGTTGCCGGTTGCGACAAGAGCGTAGACGAGATTGTCGTCGGTGATGTCGTACTCCGCGCGGACGCGCCAGTCGATGAAGTCGTTCTCGAGCGACCCGTTCTGCAGGGCGATATTAGTCCCTCCGATCACGGCGAAAGGAATGCGGCCGTCGATTTCGGGCACGAACGTGTTGCCGCAGGAGCCGGTGAAAACAAAACCCTCGCAAACCGGGTGATCCTCAGGCGGGGCGTCGCCGAGAACGACGCCGTTCCCGTAGATGTCGTCGAGACCGTCCCGGATGCCGAAGGTCTTCACGCCATCGAAATAGAAGGCGAGAATTTCATCGTCGACAAGCGTTCCGTCGCCGTTCGTGTCCGGATTGAAGATCGTGCGATCGAGACCGTTGAACTCGAAGCCCTCCGTCCCGACGCCCGTGCCAAAGCAGCACGAGAAGTTCTCGCCGCCGATTATGAACTGATAGCGGGCGTTGACGCCGAACCGCTCTTTTTTGTCTTCAGAGTACCGAACGCCCCCTGTCAGCCGGAACTTCTCCGTCACCGAGTAAGTCGCGTCTGCGTAGAAGGCGAGGCTCTCGGTCGCCGTGGTCTGATTGAATTCGACGCCCGTGAAGAATGGGTTCCGGTCGCCGGTCGTGCCGAGGAACGTGCGCTGGTCCTCTTCAAAGTAGAAGACGCCGGCCGTCCAGTAGAGCGGGCTCTCGTCGTCGTTCGAATAAAACCGCAGCTCCTGAACGATTGACTCAGAGTCAGTTATGAACCGAACCCGGCTGAAATTATCGAAATCGGCCGGAGACAGATTATCAAGCGCGCCGGGGTAGGCGACGCTTACCGGCGTCACGAACTCGTAATCATAAACGAGGTCGCGATAGGAGCCGATGTATTCGATGTTGAAGTATGGCGTCTCCCAGTCGACCTGTCCTTTGATACCCCAGTGAACCGTATCTTCTTCGGGCGTGAACGCCCGTCCGAAGACCTTGCGCGGCTCATCGATCGTGTTCGGATCGATCCCGTTGCCGAGAGCGTTGGCGTAGTTGACGCCGGTATAGCCCGTCCCCTGTTGAGACAGCCAATCGTAGGTAAGGGTCGCGCGAAGCGTGTCCGTCGGTTCGATCTTGTAAGACGCCCTGAAGCCGAAATCGACTGCTCCCTCGGCGACGCCGACGCCCTGGGCTTCGGATGTCGGAACATTCAGACCGAGTTCGGCTGCATTCGGCGTGACGCTCTCCATATAGCTGTCATGCTCAAGCACGAAGCCTGCGAGGCGAAGGGCCGAGTTCTCCGTTACCGGAAGGTTAGCCATCCCCTCGACGCGGTACTCCTGGTAGTTTCCGTAGCTCGCTTCCAGCATGAATTCGCGGATGCCGATGCCGGGCTCGAAAGAAATGATGTTCACACTGCCCGACGTCGCGTTCCGGCCGCGCAAAGTGCCTTGAGGTCCGATGTTCACTTCGACCCGCTCGATATCGAAAAATCCGGCGCCAATACCGGACGGGCGGGGGACGTAGACGCCGTTGATGTGAGTCGCGGCGGCCGGGTCGCCGAGTTCGGTGTTGTTTGAAGAACCGATGCCCCGGATATAAATTTCAACATTGCCCTGATTGTTCGCAATCTGCAGGCCCGGGATGTCGCCGTCCAGATCCTCCACGCTGCGGATGCCAAGTTCGCGCAACTCGTCGGCGGAGACCGCGACGGCGGTACCGGCGAGATCCTGAAGGGACTGGGCGCGCCGTTCGACTGTGACGACGATGACGTCGTCCGTTTCGACGCGATCGCTTTCGTCCTGCGCCAGCGCCGGCGCGACGGACGTTGCGAGCGCGCTCGCCGACAACAAGCCTGCTTCGAAAACATGCGATTTCGTTCTGATCATTCTGGTCCTCCCCTCCGCCTTCGCCAACCGGGCGGATTCATTGTTTCGACGGGAGGAAACGCGTGAGTCACCATTCAACGACTTTTCGACGAACGGGATCGATGAAACGGCGAATGGGATCGTGCACTGCACAATTGGGGGACGATGACACGCTAGCGCTGCATCGCATCAAGCGCGGGGCGATGGGAGCGGCTCACTCGGACCTTGGAACCGTCCGACAGGATGGCGATTGCGTCTCCACGGCCTTCGGACTGCAGTTCGCGGATGCGGGAAACATTCACGATCGTTGAGCGATGCACTCGGGCGAACTGTTTCGGGTCAAGCCGCGCTTCGACCTGCTTCATCGTGCGGCGAACCATGTGCGGCCGACCGTTCTCGTGCAGAAGAACATAGTCCCCCGCAGCCTCCACCCAGTCGATATCAGCCTGCGGGACAAAATAGGTGCGCCCCCTGTCCGTGTACGCGAACGAGCCGCCGATCTCCTGATCGTCCCTTCGGACTGCGTCCGTCATATCCGAAGCGATCCGGCCGGCGGCGTCTTCGAGAGCTGAGAGCATGTTGGACTTCAACGCGCCCGGGTCGAAACCTGATTCGCGTAGGATGCGTGCTTTCTGAACTGCCACCCGTAGCCGGTCCTCGCTGACGGGTTTCAGGACATAATCGACAGCCTGCACATTGAAGGCGTCGGCGGCGTACTTGGAAAATGCCGATACGAAAACCACAAGCGGCATGAACTCGCCCTGAATTCGGCGAATGAGTTCAAACCCGTTGATCGACGGCATCTGGACGTCGATAAAGGTGATGTCGATTTCGCCCCTGACGATCTCGTCGAGCGCCGCTTCGCCGCCCGCGCACCGCGCGACGGTTTCGACGCCCTCTACATCAGCGAAGATCGCATCAAGCAGCTCGACTGCGAGGGGCTCGTCATCGACGATCAGTGCGCGCAACGGCTTATTATCCATATACGGACTCTGGATCAGCCTCGAGGAGTACGAACGGCGCGTCGATCCGCACGATCGCACCTTTCGGCGTCTGGGACAGCAACTGTAACTCGACGGGCTTTTTATAATAGGACGCCAGCCGAGAGCGGACGTTGTCCAGACCCAGCCCGTCGCGGCCGCTTGCTGAAAGATGATTGAAGCCGGGGCCGGTGTCGGTGATTTCGACAATCAGTCGGTCGCCGTCGCGGCGCGCTGCGACGGCGACCGAGACGCAGGCGTCAGTCTGCGCGACCCCGTGTTTCAGCGCGTTCTCGACAAGCGGTTGCAGGATCATCGTCGGAACCGTCGCCCTGGCGGCCTCGGGCGCGACAGCGAATTCGACTTTCATTCTGTCGCCGTATCGCATTTTCTCGATGTCCAGATATCGCTTCGCGATATCCGCTTCTTCGCCAAGCGTCGTCTCCAGACTTGGGTCCGCATCGAGGGCAAACCGGAGGAAGTCGGCGAGTTCCGCGAGCATTTTTCGGGCATCGTCGCCACGATTAATTTTAATAAGCGCACTAATAGAATTAAGTGAATTGAAAAGGAAATGCGGATTCAGCTGATATCGCAGCATCTTCAGCTGCGCGTCGCGCGATGCCGCTTCAGCAGACATGCGCCGAACGCGTTCAGATCGCGCCTTGGAGATCGCAACCCGCCTCGCTGCGCGCTCTTCTCTCAGCATACGATAGTACTTCAAACCGAAATAGAGCGAAGCCCAGCCGCCAAAGACCATAAAGGAGCCGAAAAACCATCCGCCGAAATCCGACCACAGATCGTCTTCGCGTACGATGATATCGAAGGCGAACATCCTGAGCAGCGTCCAGAGGAGCGCGGCGATGACGACGGACGCCCCGATGATCGCGCTGCGACGCAGCGGCGGCGCCTCCCAGATTCTCCGGTAAAGGCCCCGCAGGGCCGGCGCGATGGCGGCTCCTATAAGCGCCTGGACGACGGTATGCGCGACGTAGCGCGGCTCGCTGGAGTTGTACCAGAGCGTCAGGCTGAGAAAGGTGACCACGCAGAGACCGCCCCAGCCGACCGCCTGAAGCGCCCAGAATTGCGCGTCGCGATCGTTTTCAAGCTGGTTTTCAATTCGCCGGAACCAGCCGTTCGATGCGTCGGGGCGTATTGCTGACGGAAGTTCCGTCTTCGTGTCGGCCACCGTCTTTCCCTGTGTTCGTAAACGCCGACCATCAGGGGACCGGCATTGCGACCGGACGTCAACTGGCGCAGCCATTTTATAAATCCCAACCAGCTGTATCATTGGAAATAGCTTTTAAAGAAGCATGTAATATTGGAGTATTATCAGCAAAAAATTTGAAAATCTATATAAAATATTTATATTGGTTCGAGCAAAACTTTGCCTTTTCTTATTTTCATTCGCCCTATTAAGTCCCCCTCGTTGAATTGGTTTATCCTGAGGTATGGGAAGGAGGACCGATATGGCCCGGAAGAGATACAAACCCGAAGCGATCGTCACGAAGCCGCCTCAAGACGCTGGCTGCAGCCGCTGCTGCGGAATGGCGCGTTCCGATCGCGACGGTCTCGCTTGTCGATGAAGACCATCAACGTTTTTCGGGGCGGTCGGCCTTAACGCCGCATGCACCGGACGCGATGAAGCGTTCTGCGCCCATACGATCCTTGAGATCGACGAACTCGTCGTCCTCGATGCGCACCGGGATGCGAGGTTCAAGAACAATCCGCTGGTGCTGGGCCCGCCGCACGTGAGGTTTTACGCGGGCGCGCCGATCGGTATTGAAAACGCCGCCATCGGATCGTTCTGCATTATCGATCATGAGCAGCGGAGCGATTTCACCGAAACAGACCGCAAGCGCCTGCGCGCTTATGCGCGCCTCGCGGCGATGGAAATCGAAGCTCAAAAACTCTCGCAGTTCGCGGATGCGCCGCTGGAAGAACGGTTGCAGCGCGCCTTTGAAACCGGGCGGTCGGAGGGCGACGAGCAAGCTGAGCTTCCGGCTCTCCTGAACCACCAACTCCGCACGCCGTTAAACGCTGTCCTGGCGTTCGCGGATCTTTTGTCCGATGACGACGGCGATCTGTGCGCCGATCAGAAAGCCGCGTTTCTCGGCCATCTGCGCGATGGCGATGAAAGTCTCGGCCGTCTGACGGAACAGGCGCTGCAGTTCGCATCAGCCGACTTCGGACGGATCAACCTGAACGAAACGGCGTTTCCGGCGAGAGAGGCGGTTCAGGCGGCGGCGACGGATATCGAACGCCAGGCCGCGAAACGATCGATCCGCATCGATTGCGAAGCGCCGTCGGAGGCCATGTTGATCGCAGACCGGGATCATGTCGTCGAAATCATCACGTCGTTGCTCTCGAACGCCGTCAAATTTTCCGAGGTCGGAAGCGTCGTCCGCGTCTGGGCCCATGAGGCGTCCGACGGGTCGCTGACAGTCGTTGTAGAGGACGACGGCTGCGGTCTCGGCGATCTGGGCGACGATGCACTGTTTTCGCCGTTTCAGGGCGGCGAGACGGTGAAGAAACGGATCGGCGAGGGTCTCGGTCTGGGTCTGCCGCTCGCAAAACGGCTCGCGGAGGCCCATCGCGCTTCAATTCGGGTGACGAACCGGGCGGAGGGCGGCGTCCGCGCCGAAGTCGCGTTCCCATCGAACCGTTGCACGACCTAGCCAGACCTGCGGCTTTGCCCAGGACATAATTTGCGACAATACAAATTGTACGCCTTTCAGGATCGCATCCCGAAAGGCGTCCGGACGCCTGAGACGAACTCCTGCGAACCGCTTGTCGCACTCCTGCGACATGGCTCGAGCACCCTCGATCATCAGCCGATCGGGAGTCTTTTCATGGGGCGTTTATCGCTCGCCGCCCTGATCGTCGCATCGCTCGCGAACGCCTGCAGCTCCGGCGGCGGGTCGGACGGCGGCGCGCCGCCGCCGGCGCAGAACCTGCCGCCGGTCGCGGACGCCGGCTCCAACCTTACGGCCGATGAAGGAACGACCGTGACTTTCGACGGCTCCGCCAGCGCCGATGCAGACGGATCGGTCCGAACCTTTTCGTGGACGCAGGTTTCCGGAACGCCGGGCCGGCTGTTCGAAACGGACGCCGCAACGCTTTCCTTCACCGCGCCGTCAGTGAGCGTTCCGACAGCGCTCGGATTTTCGCTGAGGGTGACGGACGACGCCGGCGCAAGCGCGAGCGACGCCGTTTCCGTCACGGTCGAGCCAGCGCCGCTGGCGACGGCGGTCGAAGTCCCAATCGCCTATGACGGCAAGGATCGCGTCTATACGCTGGTGACGCCGACGGGTTATGCGCCCGGCGGGACGGCGGTGATGCTGCTCCACGGCGGTACAGGCTCGATGCGCCAGCTGCTCGAGGCCGACAACACGCCCCGGCGCTGGGCCGAGCTCGCCGAGCTGCACGGCTTCCTTCTGATCGTCCCGAATGGGTTCAACGAAGACGACGGCGACGGCCTCGGCGACCGGCAGTCCTGGAACGATCTGCGGGCGGAGAATAACGTCAACCTCTCCACGGAGGACGATGTCGGGTTCCTGCTCGCCGTCCTCGACGACGCCGACGCGCGGGCCGATTTCGACAACGGGCGCGTCTTCGTCACCGGCTCGTCCAACGGCGGCATCATGTCGATGACGATGCTGATCCTGCATCCGGACCGATTCGCGGGCGCAGCCGCCTTCATCGCCGCCCTCCCCGAAGAAGCGATCCCTGACCCCGCCGCCCCGACGCCAATCATGCTCCTTAACGGAACCGAGGATCCGCTCATCCTGTTCGACGGCGGGCCCGTCGGCGCCAACGGCTCCCCGACGCGATCCGTTCCGGCCACGGTGGCCTATTGGGAGTACGTGAACGGAGCGGTTGAAGCCGCCGCCGTCGACGTCTCCATCCCTGAGAACCGAAGCGACGATGGGTGTACGATCTTCGGGACCGCATATCCGGACGCGGCGGGCGACCCGGCGGTCACGTTCTACCGCGCCGAAGGCGGTTTTCACTCCATTCCGGACCCGGACCCTCCGTTCCGGAGCCCGGCGGTCGAAGCCGTCGTCGGCCCCTCCTGTTTCGAAGCCCACGGCGTGGATCTCGCGTGGAGTTTCTTCCAAAGCGTGGAGTGACGTTTCGCTACAAGCGGGCCCCGCTCTCGCCCCAATTCGGAATATATCCACAGCCCGCCGGCGGCGGCGTCAGCCGGCGACGCACGACCACCGAAACGACGCACCAGCATGCAAACCAAGGGGATCCTCCCACATGATGAAATTCGTTTTCGCCGCGAGCGCGGCTCTCGCCGCCCTCGCTTCTGCAACCGCTCTGGCCGACGACGCGCAGCAGTTGAGCGCAATGGATACGGATAAAAACGGGTCGGTTTCGCGGGACGAGATGACCGCCTACGCGAGTTCCGTCTTCACCAAACTCGATACGAACGGCGATGAAACGGTGAGCTTCGAAGAAATGAAAGCGGACGCCGAGGCGGACAGGAAACAGCTTCGCGAGCAGACCGGCCGCCGCCGGGGGCCGCGGGCGGAGCAGCTTAAGGCGCGCATGGATGACACCCTGAAATCGAGCTTCGACTCGCTGGACAAGGACGACAACGGCTCCCTGTCGCTAAAGGAGCATCTCGCGGCGTATGAACCGTCCTTCAACAAGGCGGATGCAAACAAAGACGATATCGTCGACGCGGATGAAATGCGCGCGATGGTGACCGAGCGCCTCGACGCCCGCCGGGGCCGTCGGCAGTAAGGTTCTCAAACGGACTTGAGACATGGCGGCGTCGCCTGGTTCGCGCCGCCATGTCGTCTCTTCATCGCCGCAGCAAACCGCCCTGTCCTCGCCGAAAGAACGGCCTTGAAGACTGGCGTTCCGCGCGCCAGACACGGATGAAAGCGGAGCGCTCTCTCCGGAGGAATGCCGCACCGGCCTTGTAGGCGAGATGAACCAATGCGCCTGAGCCGGCAGCGAAGACGCCGAGGTGTAAAAGGCGGCGATCAGTAAGCAGAATTCAGGCGGCGCGCCTAATCCGCCGTCTGCTATTCCGCATACCCATGCAAGCTGCCGCGCCCTTTGGCGATCCGGTCGAGCTCCACAAGCTCCTGCAGCAACGGCTTCATGAGCCTCAGCGGCACCATGTTCGGGCCGTCGCTCGGCGCGTTGTCCGGGTCTTCGTGGGTCTCCATGAAGAGACCGGCGACGCCGACCGCGACGGCGGCGCGGGCGAGGGTCGGGACGAACTGGCGCTGACCGCCCGAGGACGTCCCCTGCCCGCCGGGCTGCTGGACCGAGTGGGTGGCGTCGAAGACGATCGGCGCGCCGGTCTCAACGGCCATGGTCGGCACGCCGCGGAAATCCGTCACCAGCGTATTGTAGCCGAAGCTTGCGCCCCGCTCCGTCACCAGAACGTTCTTCCCGCCGGCGCCGTCGAGCTTCGCGACGACGTTCTTCATGTCCCACGGCGCGAGGAACTGACCTTTCTTCACGTTGATCACCGCGCCCGTCTCGGCGGCGGCGATCAACAGATCCGTCTGCCGGCAGAGGAAGGCCGGGATCTGCAGGACGTCGACGACCTCGGCGACCGGCGCGCACTGCTCGCGCTCGTGGATGTCGGTGAGGCACGGCAGGCCGACGCTGTCGCGGATTTCCGCGAAGACCGGCAGCGAGGCGTTCAGCCCCATGCCGCGGGCGGCGCCGGCGGAGGTGCGGTTCGCCTTGTCGAAGCTCGTCTTGTAGACGAGGCCGATCCCGAGATCGTCGGCGATTTCTTTCAGCGCCTGCGCCGTCTCCAGCGCGTGGGCGCGGCTCTCCATCTGGCAGGGACCGGCGATCAGCGAAAACGGGGCGTCGTTCGCGAAGACCGCCGGGCGGGCGGTCCTGTCGAGGGTCACGCGTGCGTTGACGGCCATGGGGCGCTCCTTCGGGATTTCAACGCTGAGGTATGGGGGCGGACGCGGCGCGGGGCAATGCCTCCGCTTTTGTCATCCCGCGGCTCGTCCGCGGGGTGACACGATCATGGACCGCTGTGCTAAGCCGCCGCCTCCGCAACTTCGGACGACGCCGATGACCGACGACATCCTCCTCGCCCATGGCCGCGAGGTGCTCGCGATCGAGATCGAGGGCCTGCAGGCCCTCTCCGACGGGCTTGGCGAGAGCTTTGTCGCGGCGGTGCGGCTGATGGCGTCCGCGAAGGGCCGCATCATCGTCACCGGCATGGGGAAGTCGGGGCATGTGGGGCGTAAGATCGCCGCCACCCTCGCCTCCACCGGCCGACCCGCAAGCTTCGTCCACCCGGGCGAGGCGAGCCACGGCGATCTCGGCATGATCACCCAGGACGACGTGGTGCTGGCGCTCTCGAAATCAGGCGAGACGCCGGAGCTGCGCGATGTTGTCGGCTTCACCGGCCGGTTCTCGATCCCGCTCATCGCCATGACCTATGGCGCGGCGTCGGCCCTCGCCGACGCGGGCGACGTGAAGCTCATCCTGCCGGACACGCCGGAAGCCTGCGCCGAGACCCGGGCGCCGACGACGTCGACGACCGCGATGATGGCCCTCGGCGACGCCCTCGCCGTCGCGCTTCTCCGCGAAGCCGGTTTCACGGCGACGGACTTTCGGACCTTCCACCCGGGCGGCAAGCTCGGCGCGGTGCTCCGCAAGGCGAAGGACCTGATGCATGTCGGTTCCGAGATGCC
>JBCBJX010000045.1:0-23002 GCA_038522735.1 Pseudomonadota bacterium | reverse complement strand
TCGCCCTTGGGCGCCTCGACGGCGGTGTAGACCTCGCCCTCGGGGACGCGGAAGCCTTCCGTATAGAGCTTGAAGTGGTGGATGAGCGCCTCCATGGAGGCTTTCATCTCGCCCCGTCGCGGCGGGGCGACCTTGCCGTCCGTGGTCATCACCGGGCCGTCGAGGGCGCGCAGCGTCGTCACGCACTGCTTTATGATCTTCACGCTCTCGCGCATCTCCTCCATACGGCAGAGATAGCGGTCGTAGCAGTCGCCGTTCTTGCCGACGGGGATGTCGAACTCAAGCTCCGGGTACACCTCATAGGGCTGCGCCTTGCGGAGGTCCCAGGCGAGGCCGGAGCCGCGGACCATGACGCCGGAAAAGCCCCAGGCGAAGGCGTCGTCCTGCGTCACGACGCCGATATCGACATTGCGCTGCTTGAAGATGCGGTTCCCCGTGATGAGCGTCTCAAGATCGTCGAGAAACTTCGGGAACGTCTCGCAGAAGGTCTCGATGTCGTCGAGGAGCGCGGGGGGAACGTCCTGATGGACGCCGCCGACGCGGAAATAGGCCGCGTGCATGCGCGAGCCCGAGGCGCGCTCATAGAAGATCATCAGCTTCTCGCGCTCTTCGAAGCCCCAGACCGGCGGGGTGAGCGCGCCGACATCCATCGCCTGCGTGGTGACGTTGAGGATATGCGAAAGAAGCCGTCCGATCTCGGAGAACAGCACCCGGATGAACTGCGCCCGCCGCGGCACCTCGACATCCAGCAGCTTTTCCGCCGCCATGCAGAAGGCGTGCTCCTGGTTCATCGGCGCGACGTAATCGAGCCGGTCGAAATAGGGTATCGCCTGCAGGTACGTCTTGTACTCGATCAGCTTTTCCGTGCCCCGGTGCAGAAGCCCGATATGAGGATCGACGCGCTCGACGACCTCGCCGTCGAGTTCGAGAACGAGGCGCAGGACGCCGTGCGCCGCCGGGTGCTGGGGGCCGAAATTGATCGTGAACGGAGAGCGGGGCTCTGCGTCCGTGGAGGGGCTGGGGGCGGTTTCAGACATGGCGTGAAGCATCCGGTGAGTGGTGAATGGTGAATAGTGAGTAGCAGGTGCGCTGCGTCATGCGGATCGCCCCTGAATTGAGCGGATGAGCGCGCGGAGCATGCGACCCAGCTCGTCGCACCGATCGAGGAGCGGGTTCAGCGCCGCGTCGTCCATCAGTCCGACGCGGCCGGCGAGAAGAAGATGGGTCTCCAGCTCCTTCAGAGAGCCCTGCGAGACGCGGAGAAACTGGACGAACGCGCCGGACGTCTCCCTTCCCTGCCCCTCGGCGATATTCGCCGGTATCGCGGCGACCGAACGACGGATCTGCGAGGTGAGCCCGAACAATTCCTCGCGCGGAAAGGACCGCGTCGCAAAATAGCACGCCTCGGCGAGCGCCATCCCCTCGCGCCAGACCTTGAGGTCGCGATAGGAATTGATCTCTCCGCTCAAAACGCATTCCTCAGCGCACGCCTCTATTCACAACCAACTATTCACTACTCACCAGAAAGCGTCAGCTCGCCTTCTCATCCCCCGGCAGCGCATATTGCGCGCCTTCCCACGGGCTCTCGTAGTCGAAACCGCGGTATTCCTGCACGAGGCTGACCGGTTCGTAGACGACCTTTTTCAGCTCGTCGTCATACTTCACCTGCGTGTGGCCGGTGAGCGGGAAGTCCTTGCGCAGCGGGTGACCCTCGAACCCATAGTCCGTCAGCAGGCGGCGCATGTCCGGCAGGCCGGCGAAGGGGACGCCGTACATGTCGAAAATCTCCCGCTCATACCAGTCGGCGTTCGGGAACACCTCGCGCACGCTCTCCATGGTCTCGTCCTCGCCGACCTGCGTTTTCAGGCGGATGCGGACGTTGTTGTGCATGGAGAGGAGATGGTAGACGATGTCGAAGCGTTTCGTGCGCTCCGGGTAATCAACGCCGGCGATGTCGATCAGCACGAGGAACCGCGCCTGGGGGTCGTCCCGCAGGTGTTTCAGGATCGGGACGATACGGTCGGCGCGCACGTCGAGGGTCAGTTCCCCGTGCTCCACGCGCCAGGCCTTCACGTCCTGGTCCATCTTCGCAGCGAGATCCTCGCCGAGTTCTTTCAGTTCGTCAGACATCCGCCCAGCCATCAATAACACGCCTACCCGAATTCAATTACATAAACCAAAAATAACTCGGGGATTACCCTTCTTTAGATACTATCTTTACAAATGAAACCACTTCCTCATTAAGGTCTTTCTTCAGATTGGTGATTTCAGATTTTACAGACGTAAGATTTTGCAAGGTATTCTCAGTGGTTCCTAATTCGCCTGTAACTTTCTCATTAATTCGAGAAATTATTGATTTGATATTTTTCATCTCTTTTTTGGCACCACCTCCCAAGTATGCGGACAATATGAAATCGCTTTTAAATAATCCAATCAAGCATTCCTGGAATCTTATGTTAGATTTGAAATATTTATCCTGATCCGCCTTGCCGCGCGCATCGAGTACTGATTCCGCCCTTATAGAACAATCTGCCACGAATTCAACGTATTCAGCCGATACAATGAAATTTTTTTCAAGGCGAGCCCTATTGTCTTCCCTATCGTCGACTTTGTCTTGAATAATTAATGACCCCATGAATCCAAGTAAGACAATGAAGATAAATTGTCTGATCGTTTCAAACCAAAACTTGTCTTTATCTGACCAAGACATGTAACCACCTCAATAATAAAGTACGGGCGTTCTGGCTGCTACCGCCTAATCGTCCCTTCACGGCGGATTTTCTTCTGCAGCTGCAGGATGCCGTAGACGAGCGCCTCCGCCGTCGGCGGGCATCCGGGAACATAAATGTCCACCGGTACGATGCGGTCGCAGCCGCGCACGACGGAGTAGCTGTAGTGATAATAGCCGCCGCCATTGGCGCACGAGCCCATGGAGATGACGTAGCGCGGCTCCGGCATCTGGTCGTAGACCTTGCGGAGCGCCGGGGCCATTTTGTTCGTGAGCGTCCCCGCGACGATCATCACGTCGGACTGGCGCGGAGAGGCGCGCGGCGCGAAGCCGAAGCGCTCCACATCATAGCGCGGCATCGCCGTCTGCATCATCTCAACCGCGCAGCAGGCGAGCCCGAACGTCATCCACATGAGCGAACCGGTGCGCGCCCAGTTGATGACCGCGTCCGCCGGGGCGGTGAAGAAACCGCGGTCCGCCAGCTGGTCGGAAAGCTCGGAATAAAACGGGTCCTTCGCCGTCGGGCTGTAGCCTTCGACGCCGGCGCGGGCCGCCGCGCCGTAGGAGACCGGTGAAGAGGGAGCGTCGCTCATCGCCATTCCAGAGCGCCTTTCTTCCATTCGTAGATGAAGCCGACCGTCAGCACCAGGAGGAAAACGAACATCGACCAGAACGAGACGACGGAAAAGACCCGCGGCGCCTCCGGCGCGAACAGGGTCACCGCCCACGGGAACAGGAACGCGACTTCAAGGTCGAAGATGATGAAGAGGATCGCCACCAGATAGAACTGGACGTCGAACTTCATGCGGCTGTCGTCAAAGGCCTCGAACCCGCATTCGTAAGTCGAGACTTTCTCGCTGTCGGGGTCGGACGGCGCGAGGATCGCCGGCGCGACCATGAAAGCGATACCGAGCACGGCCGAGATGCCGAGGAAGACGACGATCGGCAGATAATCGAGCAGGAATTCCGTTCCGGGCATCACGCGCCTCGCTTTGCGCCGCGCACCAAACGTGGCCGCGGATCAAGGGGATACAAGCGTCGGAGGCCGCGCCCAACCCGCGCGGTGTCGCAGGCCGGCCGCCCCCGGCCGCTTCGCGCGGACCCTAGAAAGCGCCGCGCCGCAGCGCAACGAAAACTGCGGTCATCGCCCTCTTCCGTCATCCCGGGCGAGCGAAGCGAGACCCGGGACCCAGAGCGGAGAGCGCCAGTCGCCGCCGCCCTGGGTCCCGGATCGCGCGAAGCCGCTTCCAAGCCTACCGGCTTGGACGTCTTCGGCGTCCGGGATGACGGAGATTGGTTGGGAGGGGTCCCTTAACCACGCGCGACTACGACAATCTCATGTCCGACGCCGCCGCCCTGCCGCCGCCGCACGTCCTCCTCGACCGCGCCCTGCCGGAGACGGCGAACCCCGTGCTGACGCGCGCCCTCGCGGCGAGCCTCGTCATGCTCATCCTTTATGGGATGACGGCCCATCACGTCTTCTTCTTCCCCGTCGATCCGACGATCGCGCACCTCGAAGACTATGTCGCCTTCTGGCTCGCAGCGAAGGAGAGCGTCGCGGGGCGGCTCCACGAGATCTACGACCCCGCCGCCTTCCGGGACCGGCTGCCCGCCTATCAGGCCCTCGCCTGGCTCTTCACGCCGGCGGGCACCATTATGTTTTCGCCCCTCGCATGGCTCCCCTACGGCCCGGGCAAGGCGTTCTTTTATCTCTGCGCCCTCGCCGCGATCGTCGGCGGCGGACGGGCGCTTGGCCTGCGGGGCCTCTGGCTCGCGGCGCTGGCGCTGGCGCCGGGGCTCTATGTCGTCCTCTTCATGGGGCAGGCGGCGGCGCTCTTCGCCGGGCTGATGACGGCTGGCCTCGCGTTCTCCAGAACGCGGCCGATCCTTGCGGGGCTCTGCATCGCCCTCCTCACCTCGAAACCGCAATACGGGCTCCTCATCCCCGTCTTCCTAGCCGCGCGCGGCGAGTGGCGGACGGTCGGGTGGACGGTTCTCTTCACCATCGCCCTCCACCTCGCCTCGATCGCGCTTTACGGCCTTGAGGCGTGGCGCGCCTTCTTCGCGACCCTCGGCGGCATGCATTTCGAGCATATGGGCAAGCCGCACCCGATGATGGTCGCGGTGAAGATCCATCTGGTGAAATGGGGCGCGCCGCTGGTCCTCGCGAACGCCATCCAGCTCGCCGCCCTCGCCGGCATGGCGTGGGCGACATGGGTCGCCGCCCGCCGCTTCGACCGGGCGACGGCGATCGCGGTCGTCCTCATCGGGACGTTCCTCGCAAGCCCATATGTCTGGCACTACGATATGGGGCTCGCCGCGATCGGGATCGCCCTCCTCGCCGCGCGCGGCCCGGCGCTCCCGCTCTGGGGCCAGGCCGCCCTCGCGGTCCTCTGGTTCTGCCCGCCGCTCATTTTCATCGTGACGCCGGTGCAGCTTTTTCCGACCGTCCCCTTCGCCGCCGGCCTCGGCCTTCTCGCGGTCTTTCTCGTTGCGCGGCCGGAAGCGGAGCGCGTCGGGGCCTGAAGGCGGGCTAGGACTTCACCTCCAAACGGAGGACAGTCCCGCCATGCAAGCGACCCGTTCAACCGACGCCCCCCTCTCCGAAGCGGCGATGGAGGCGGCGTATCTTTCCCGCGACGCCGCCTTCGACGGCCGTTTCATCATCGGCGTCCTGACGACAGGGATCTACTGCCGCCCGACCTGCCCGGCCCGTCCGCCGAAGCCGGAAAATGTGCTGTTTTATGAAACCCCTGAAGCCGCCCGCGCCGCAGGCTTTCGCGCCTGCAAGCGCTGCGCGCCGGACGATAAAGCGACGCGGGCGGAGAAGATCGCCGCCGTCGCCCGCTTCATTGAGGACAACGCCGACGAGCGCCTCCCCCTCGACCGCCTCGCGGAGATCGGCGGCCTTTCCGCCGGCCGGCTGCAGAAATCCTTCAAGGACGCTTTCGGCGTTTCGCCCAAGGCCTATCAGGAGGCCGTGCGCGCCGGCGCGTTCAAGAGGGCGCTGAAGTCGGGCGACGACGTCGCCGGCGCCGCCTTCGAGGCCGGGTACGGATCGACGAGCCGGGTCTATGAAACCGCCGTAAAATCCATCGGCATGACGCCGAGCGCCTATCGCGAAGGCGGGCGGGGCGAGCATGTCTCCTATGTCCTGCAGGACACGGTGATCGGCCGGCTGATGATCGCGGCGACCGACCGCGGCATCTGCTTCGTCCAGTTCGCCGACGAGGACGCGCCGCTGATCGAGGGTCTCCGCGCCGAGTTCCCGAACGCGGAGATCGCCCCGGCGCCCCCGAGCGACCAGTCGGAGGCGTGGGCCGCAGCGCTTGCAGAGCATCTTAAACGCGGCGGCCCGCGCCCGGACCTCCCGCTCGATCTTCGCGGCACCGCCTTCCAGATGAAGGTCTGGCGGTTCCTCATGACCATCCCGGAAGGCGATGTTCTGAGCTATACGGAGCTTGCGGAGAAGGTGGGGAACCCGAAGGCGGTGCGCGCCGCGGCGTCCGCCTGCGCGCGCAATCGGGTGGCGATCCTTGTTCCCTGCCACCGCGTGCTGCGAAGCGACGGCTCCCTCGGCGGCTATCGCTGGGGCCTCGACCGCAAGCGCGCGCTCCTCGATCAGGAGCGGGCGCGCGCAGAGGCGCGCGGCTAGGACCCGACGCGCGCGATGCGTTCTTCAGTTGATTTTCCGCCTGCCCGGCGGTTCCAAAGGAGCGGGGCCGACGGACGGGATGCGCCATGAGCTGGGAGAAAGAGCTGGAGGAGCTCGCCGCGCGCGAGGCCTTCGCCGACAAGATGGGCGGCGCGGAAAAAGTCGCCCGCCAGAAGTCCCGCGGCAAGCTGACCGCGCGCGAGCGCATCGCCGCCCTCCTCGATCCGAACTCCTTTCGCGAGATCGGCAAGACAGCCGGCCGCGGCGTCTATGCTGAGGACGGGACGCTTCAGGACCTGCAGGCTTCCAACTTCATCTTCGGACGCGGGCTGATCGACGGCGCGGCTGTGGTCGCGAGCGCCGACGACTTCACGGTCCGGGGCGGCGCCTCGGACGCGGCGATCCACCGGAAATTCGTCCTCGCCGAGCAGATGGCGCACGAACTCCGTATGCCCCTCATCCGGATGATCGACGGCACCGGCGGCGGCGGCTCGGTGAAATCCCTCGAAGCCATGGGCTTCACCTATGTGCCCTTCGTGCCGGGCTGGGAGCATGTGGTCCGCAATCTGGAGAGCGTCCCGGTCGTCTCGCTCGCGCTCGGCCCCTGCGCCGGGCTCGGGGCCGCGCGGGTCGTCGCGAGCCATTATTCCGTGATCGTCCGCGAGATCGGCCAGGTGTTCACCGCCGGCCCCAAGGTCGCCCAGGCGATCGGGGACGGCGAGCGGGAGAACGACGCTCTCGGCGGCGCCGACATCCACGCCCGCAACGGCGTCGTCGAGGATGAAGCGGCGAGCGAGGCGGAGGCGTTCGCCATGGCGCGGCGTTTCCTCTCCTACCTGCCGCCCTACGCCGGCGCCGAGCACACGCGCCGGCCGGCGGCGGACCCGGCGGGCCGGCGCGAGGAAAGCCTCCTCAGCCTCGTCCCACGCGATCCGCGCCAGGCCTACAACATGCGCCGCGCGCTCGAGGCCGTCTGCGACCGCGGATCGGTGTTCGAGATCGGCCGCCACTGGGGCCGCGGCGTCATCACCGCCCTCGCCCGCCTCGACGGCTGGCCGGTCGCCGTCCTCGCCAACGACCCGACCTTCCTCGGCGGCTCGACGACGGCGGACGGCGCGCAAAAGCAGAAGCGCTTCGTGGAGCTCGCAGAGCTCTTCCGCCTGCCCGTCGTCCACTTCGTCGACAATCCGGGCTTCATGATCGGTCTTGAGGCGGAAAAGGCGGCGACGATCCGCCGGGGCGTCGAGGCGATGAACGCCGTCTACCGCTCAAGCGTTCCGTGGGCGACGGTGATCGTCCGCAAGGCCTACGGCGTCGCGGGCGCCGCCATGTCCGACCACACGCGCTTCCAGTACCGCTTCGCCTGGCCGTCCGGCGACTGGGGCTCTCTGCCGATGGCAGGCGGCGTCGAGGTCGCCTACAAATCCGAGCTTGAAGCCGCCGACGATCCGCAGGCGGCCCTTCAGGCGATCAACGAGCGCCTCGCCCGCCTCACCTCGCCCTTCCGCACGGCCGAGCAGTTCCTGATCGAGGACATCATCGACCCCCGCGAAACGAGGCCGCTGCTGTGCGAGTTCACAGCGCTCGCGCAGCGGGGGGCTGATGGCGTAGCAAGAACTCAAAAGTAGCCGTTGGCGACGCCCTGCGCGGTCGTATCGGCCTGCGCGATCCAGCTTGAGACGTTCATATAGGCGGTCGAGGCGAAGAGCGCCGCAGCGCCCGCCGCCAGCCCCAATCGCTCCACCTGAAAGTGGTCGGTGAGTTTCACAGAGTTTGATTTATTCGTCTTCGTCATAATGATTTCCTTTCATAATTTTCGATAATAATTCAGGATACCGCATTTTATGTCAAAATCCAACTACGGTCGTATTCAATGAAATTGTTGTGGATAACCCGCAAACCCGCATTCCCGGGTTGGCTCGACCCCGATAAGCTGGGTGCATGATTATCGCGTTCATCAATCAAAAAGGCGGCGTCGAGAAAACCACCCTCTCCGTCAATGTCGCCGCCGCCCTCGCCTCAGTGGGCTATCGCACGCTCTTGATCGATGCGGACAAGCAAGGGTCTGCGAGCGCCTGGGCGAGCCTGCGGGAGGAAACGCCGTTCGTCGTCAGCGCGCTCGCCCGGCCCAATATGGCGAAGGATGCGATCCGCATGGCGGCCGATTATGAGTACACGATCATCGACGGCCCGCCCCATGCGGAGGAAATCGCCCGCAGCTGCATCATCGCGTCCGATCTTGTCGTCATCCCGATCGAACCGTCTGGCCTCTCCACCTGGGCGTCCGACCTCACCGTGCGGCAGGTTCGCGAAGCGCAGGCCTACAAAGAGACCCTCGAAAGCAGGTTCCTGGTTTCCCGCAAAATCGGGAACACGGTTCTCGGCCGCGAGATCCGCGACATGGCGACGGAGGCCGGCTGTCCGATCTTAAGGACGGAGATCGAGCAGCGGATCGCCTTCGCGGAAAGCATGACCATGGGCAAGACCATTTTCGAATGGGCCGCGCCCAAGCATCCCGCCTGCCGAGAGATCATGAATTTCATAACAGAACTGAGAAAGACCAATGAGCAAGACATTCCGAAACGCCCCCAATCCCAAAGCGCTGTCGCCTGATCAAATCACCGCCTTCGAGAGCGGCGGCCCCGGCCATGACACCCGCGAAATCGGGAAAGCGGGAACACACGAATCCGCTAATGCGACATCGCGTGAACAACAGAACGAGACAAAGCGGGTTGAGCCGACGAAGCGGTTTTGCATCGACATGCCGGCGACCGCGCATCGCCGTTTCAAGACCGCCTGCGCAGCAAGCGGCGTCACCATGCTCGACGAGGTGACGGGCTTCATCCTCCAGAGAACCGGTGAGCTGGAAACCGCTTTATCGGGTGATCGGGAAACCGCTTAAGCAGATACTCGGGATTAGGTTTACAGCGATCGATCGTGTACGTATCAACTGCGAATTCGGCGGGTTCTCTTATCGCGACCATTCCTATACTTGGGTATGGACAAATTCAATTAGCGCGTCTCAACGCCGCTTTCTTGCTGACTCGCTTTCAGCTTCCGATTCCGTTAAACTGGAACCCACGTGGCTTTGGTTTTCTTGAATTCGACTCCGTTGCGCCTGTAAACGTTACGCAATGTCGGGAGTTTTCTTCGATTAAGCACGAGGCTCTGCGTAGGGCCAGATTTGGACTGAACCAATAATGTATGTAAACTTTCGCAGATTAGCTCACTCGATCAACTCTCCTGATAGCGCCAGAATACGGTTTGGCCGCCGCCAATATTGCACGTTACAACAAATGCGGCGGTTATCACAGAGCCTCCGCATGTCGACTCGCATGATGCGTTTGAGGAGCGTCGTAGCCCCGGTTTGCGTAATCGCGATCGCCTACGAACCTTCTCTTGCCCAAGAATTGAGCTACGGATTTTCGACCGAGTTCGTCGCCGGCGAGTTCGGTTTGGGAAGGAGCGCAGACCTATTTATCGCAGCGGTCGATACGACGTGGTCGATCGACAAATGGGAATTAGGCGTTTTCGTTCCCCTCGTTCGCGCGAGCGGTCCGGTCCCTTTCGAAGAGCAGCATAGGCGACTGTCCCTCAACCAAACAACAGCGACGTTTGTCGACGAAACTCAGAGCGGACTTGGCGATGTGAGCCTTTCCGCTTCGCGATACTTCGTGTACACGCGTCGTAAGGTGCTTTTGCAAGCCTCCACGATCGTCAAACTTCCGACAGCCGACCCCGACAAATTACTTGGCACTGGCGAACCCGATTTCGGGCTAAGAGCCGACGTCGTACGCGGTGTGGGAGCGCTTAGCGTGAGCTTAGGCGGCGGCTATGTATTTACCGGGCGAACGTCGCAGTTCGATCTCCAAAACCGAGCTGAAGCGCGGGCCGGCGCCTTTGTTCAAGCATCTTCAAGATACGGCGTCGGGGGCGCGATTGATTGGAGACAGAGCATTGTGCGGGGCGCGCCGGATCCGTTTGAGGCGACGGGCTACGTTTCGGCGAACCTGACCTCGCGCGCTCGTACAACATTGTTTGCGACAACAGGGTTTTCCGACGGTAGTCCTGACTACGGCGTCGGCCTTCGGATCGTTCTTGAGTAGGACGGCGTCACCGTCGCAACGCTATCTCGGTTTCCGGCGGTTCAAGTCGCGTCATGTGACTGATTGCAGCTTCCACTATTGGCGCAACCTGATCGCTGCCATCGCCCCCCGCTAACACGTACGCATCCGCTCCCGGCTCCGGCGAGAGCGCGATAAGAAGCCAAGTTTCCGGTCGCTCACGGCACGCAACGCCCGTCACCAGACGTGGGGCGGACGGACCGAATGTTCTGCAAATAACTCCGTCCTCCCGCCGATAGGTCGCAGCGACGAAAATCTGACCGCTTTGTTCACCATCGCCGACCACGGAGAGCGCTTTAGCGAGTTTCACGTCAAGCGCCGCGACGGAGGGTCCCTGCTCGGTAGTCGAGAGCAGTCCGAATGCCGCGGCGGCCACTAACGAGGCGGCTGCCGCCGCCGGTATGAAGACCGAGAGGAATGACCGCACAACCCGTTGAACGGCTTCGCCGAAGCCTTTCCCTCTTTCGCTTGGCGTCATGACGAGGCGGCACAGCAAGTCCTCCAACCCCGGCGAGTAGGGAGTTTCGTCCATGCGTGCAGCGGCCCTCATCAAAGCAGCATCCGCTTCGGAGAGTTTTTTAACGACCTCCTCCGCCACAGGATCGTTTCTAACTTCAGACTGCACGCCGCCGCTATCCTCCAACTCGCCGTCAACAAACATTGAAAGCTGTTCGAATTCCCGCTCGTTCATGGGGAGCTCCTCACCGTTTTCGTCCGTGTATAGATCGTCTTACGGGCGCGCGCCATTCGACTCATTACTGTTCCGATTGGTATGTTCAGTACGCCTGCAGTCTCTTCATAAGTTCGACCGTCGACGACCACGCTAGCAATGACCAACCGTTGCGCTTTCGGCAGCTCTGCAACCAACGCCATAACTTGCTGCGCGAAAACTTGCGTCTCGCCTTCGGCTTCGATGGGCTCTAACGCGCCGTCGTGATCGTCGATTGCGAGATGTATGGGTCGTCGCGTTTCCGCTCGTTTCGCGTCCAAAAAGATATTCTGCATGATTTTCAACAACCAGCTGTGGATCGGGCTCCCGCTCCGGTATTGGGTGCGCTTCGTCAGCGCGCGTTCGACCGTTTGCTGCACGAGATCGTCCGCGTCGAATGCGTCGCCGGTCAGGACGAACGCAAACCGCCTCAAATGCGGAACCGTCGCCAAAAGCTCGTCGACAAAATCGCGCACGCATTTGCTCCCCGATTAGCGCTATTCATACTACGCGGCCGCGCTATTTTTATTCCAACTGGGCGCTGTGAAATGGAATTCGATGTTTATGAAACTCAAAGCTCTTCTCGCGTGCGTTGCGGTCTTAGTCCCGTGCCCAAAAACGGTCGCTCAAGACTCCATGATGGAACGCCATTCGGCCACCGATCGCGTGATGCGCCTGCATCATTCCACAAGGGCGATGGCTGGAACGCCGATGACGCAAACGAGTCCAGCGGCGACGGCTTCAATGATGGCTGCGATGCAAGGCCGCCGCGTCTCGCGGCTTCCAGCAGGCATCGAGCGGCTCGGACCTGCCGAGGGTCGTTTTCTGTGCGTTCGACGCGAGGTCGTCGCGCTTGACCTAAGCGCTCGCGCTCGCGCTGATATCAAAGCGCTCGGTTACGACATCGTTCGAGACTACGACATGGACGGCCTTGAGATCGCTTTTTCAGTCGTCCGCCTGCCGCGACGGGTGAAGATTAAAGAAGCGCTAGCTCGACTTGATGCAATCGATCCCGAAGGAACGTACGCGCCGAACGCATTGTTCGCCCTTGCGAGCGGCAGCGTCTCCGAACGGTTGCCGTCGGGGTCTCTCGTCCGCGCCGCCCCCATTGGTTCCGCAACGATCGGGCTGGTGGATACCGGCGTGGACGTGTCGGTTGCAGGTTTGGAAAACGTCCAAATTCTGCAAAAGAAGTTTGGCGACGTCGCTGTTTCCCCTCGTCCGCACGGCACGCGCATCGCCAGTCTGTCGCGAACCGCCGGGGCGGGACGCCTCTACGTCGCCGACGTATTTTCTGATCGAACGGGGTTCGCGAGCGCCGAAGATATCGCCGGCGCGATCGAGTGGCTCACGAGTGAGGGCGTCTCAGTTATCAATCTCAGCCTAGCCGGCCCTTCGAACATCTTGATTGAGCGAGCCGTTGATTCAGCGCTAAGCCGTGGCCATATTATTGTGGCCGCTGTGGGCAACGAGGGGCCGCAAGCCTCGCCGCGGTACCCCGCTGCATATCCTGAAGTGCTTGGAGTGACCGCTGTCGACGCGTCGCTTGAGATCTATCCGCGTGCGAATCGCGGGCCTGGCGTTGATGTGGCGGCGCGCGGCGTTGACGTGGTCGCAAACGAACCAGGAGGCGCTCGTCGCGTCAGCGGCACCTCCTACGCGGCCCCTTTCATATCGACCTATCTTGCGCTTCGTTTTCCAGAACCGCGGCCCTCGAGTTCATCGGAGGCTTTCGCGGCGCTCAGTCTCGATGCAGTTGATCGGGGCACGCCCGGTTTCGACGCAGTTTACGGCGCTGGGGTCGTGTTGACGGACGGGCCATAAAACCGATCGACGACGGCTCCGGCGGTAGCCGGTCGATGTAAAACTTCCCACTCACACGTCTGTGATGGACAACTTGATGCTCCGAGATCGTTGTTTGAATGACGGGTCGATCGGGGGGCGAGCAGCCTCTGAAACGTGAGTCCCGTTCCTGATACAGATCACAGGGAGAGTGTCTCATGTCGAAAAATCTATACGCGACGATGGCTTGCATTGCAGCATTGACGACGCCGTCGTTTGCGATCGCGCAAGACGATAAAGCGTCTAAAGACGTCGAGGGTTACGTGCAGCTGTCGCTCGGAGCTTCGATACTGTCCGATTCTGATAATTCCGGGTCGTTCGCAGGTGACTTCACGACGGGCGAAGGCACCTCAATTCCTGCGGGAACAGTATTACCGGACGGGACACCCGTCGGCTGGACGACATCGTTCGATACGGGCCTTTCGTTTGGAGCCGCGATTGGGGCCCGCTACGGAGCTTTTCGCGGCGAACTGGAATTCGCGAGACAGGGAAACGACGTCGACACTCACGTGGGGGTTGAAGCCGGCGGAATTGCGCTCGGCGAAGAAGACGCTGGCGTCCTCGTCACGGGGGCGGATAATCTCGGAGTGAGCGTCGCCGATCTTGTGGCGGACGGAAAGGGTGACATACGCACCAATTTTCTACTGGCGAACGTGCTCTACGATTTCCAAAATCAATCGATGATAACCCCCTATATCGGCGGAGGCATTGGCGTTGGATTCGTCGATGTTGATTATTCGCCATCGGACGTACCGATAATTCAGGACAATTCGACTGCATTCGCCTATCAAGCGATTGCAGGCGTAACTGCCGCTGTTGGCGCAAAGTCTGACCTATTTTTGGCCTACCGGTACAGGGCGACATCCGACGTCGATGTTCGAGCCGACCTGTTTGCGGCTGACTTCGATATCGAAAACCGCGCCTCGATCGTGGAAATCGGTTTCCGGCACTCGTTCTGACCCGACGAGACGCCGGCGGCGTCGGATGCGTGTTTCGGATCTTACCCTCGGAAGCACGCTCTGGCGCCGATCAATCCCGGCCATGTAATAATAATCTTTATGCGAAGGGCGTCGCTATGGTCTCGGTGCGTGCAATAAAAGTGATGATTGGTTGCGCGGCGGCTTTGATTGCAGCTGCTTGCTCTGAAGATATGACCGGCGGCGCTACAGCGCCACCTGCTCCACCGTCCGTCGTTTTCACGCAAGCGACGCCGACCGAGTTCGATTTCCCAATCGCAGAACTCGTAGTGCTCCCGCCGGACGCCGCTCCCGAGGATCCTGAAAGCCTGCTGCTCACATGCGCCGGGGTGGAAGTCGACGCCGCGGTCTTCTCGCTTGACGACGGCCGCACGGTCGTGAACCCGGCCGCCGATCTTCCCTCTCTTTCGACTTGCGCAATTCGCATGTCTGACGGGACGATTGTAACGGCGTTCCAAACCGCTCTTGAGGTTGTCGATCGACCTGTCATCGAGTATGATCGAAGCGATAATTCTACCTTCGGTCCGATACCGGATGATTTCTATCTCCAGTCGGATCCGACGTCACCGACCGGCGTTCGCCCGATCGTGCCGGCGCCTTTGGTTGGCGGACCTGAACAGTTGATCTTGGATGCCTTGGTAGCAGGCGTCGCGAAAGCTGACGGCTGGAGCCCTAGCCAACCTATTTCACTTCCGCTATCGGCCAGTATCGATAGTCAGCTACTTCCGTGGGATCCTGATCGTTCCGTCAACGCACTGTCGCGCATCTATTGGATCGATTTAACGCCTGGATCAGAGAGTTTCGGGGAACGCGTGCCCTTCAAAGCGCAAACCCGCACGGAAACGAGTATCGCAGAACCGTTGGGTGAAACGACGCTCTCGCTCTTTCCCTCGGTCCCATTAAAACCGGAGCACCAGTACGGTGTCATCATTACACGCCGTATCGGCGCGGGCCCTGGATCGCCCATAGAACCGTCGGCGTCGTTCGCTGCTGTCCTAGGCGCGCCTGAGCCTGGCGAGTCAGATGTGATCACTGAAGCGCGCCTGCTCACTGAAGCCGTAATTGACGCTGCAAACGCGGCCCTTCCTGTTGCCCTTGATGAAAACGATGTGGCGTTCGCTGTTCGACTAACCGTGCGAAGCGCAGCGCCGCTTACCTCAGAGACAGTGGATCTGCGCGCCGCGATCGACGCCGCTCCGGCCGCATCTTTCAGTTTACAGACGATACAGCCATTTCCTCCTGCCTCGCCAATCGCGGCTGTGATTCGTGGGACATGGTTCGCGCCAGATTTCCGAGACCCCGTTACCGGCGTGCTTTCGAAGGACTTTGATGGCGACGTGCTGGTGACTGGATTAAACGCAGTCCCGTTCGTGCTCGCCTTACCGAAAACGGCGGCGAGCGAGCCGGCCCCGGTCATCCTTTATCAGAACGGCACGCCTGGTGACGCGGAAGAACTGATCGACGTCATTCAGTTCGAAGGATCCTCCGCGAATTCCCTTGCTTCTGAAGGCTTCGCAATGATCGGTTTCACGGACCCGCTCAACCGCTTCGAAAACCCTGAACGTATGCCTTCCGGTATGACCCAGAGCGTAGTCTCATTGTCGCTAGACGGATTGGTAGCTACCGGGAATTTCCCGGATTTTGAGCGCCAGGCTTGGGCGGAACAATTCTCCTTTATAAGCGTTATAAAAGGGCTCTCGGAACTGGACCTCTTACCGCTCGCAGCGGGCGGCTCCCCAATCGGCGACCTAAATCCAGACCTAGCCGTAGACGAATTACTTTACCTAGGGATTAGCGATGGCGCGAATAAGGGCATGGCGAGCTTGGCTTACCTCAACGAAATCAAGGCAGCCGCGTTGGTGGTGGGCGGGCAGCGGGTGGCCGAGACGCTGACCGTTTCAGGAGGCACGAATGCAGCGAATTTCGCCTCAGGAATTTTGTCCACGCTCGCGATCTCGCCGAGCGACGCTTATGCGGCGCTGGGCTTAGCGCAGATAATGCTCGATCCTGAAGAGCCTGTCAGTCATGCGCCGCGGCTATACGGCGACAAGGTCGATCTGGCTACCGAAGGGCGTGCGAGCATACTGATCACCGAGGGGATCGGCGATACGTTGGTGCCGAACAATTCAACGCGCGCCACCGCGGTCGCCTATGGAGCCGTCGCTCAGTTAACCCCGTTCTTAGAAAATGTGGTGGGCCTGAACTCTGTGGATGCTCCCGTTGGTCAGAACGTCGATGAGAACACGACAGCGGGATACTTCCAGTACGCACCAGACGGGCTCGACCCCGTACCGCCGTCGCCCGGTTGCGAAGGAATTACCGAAGGGCATTTCTGTGCTCAGATATCAACAGCGGCGATCGATCAACGCATCGCTTTTTTTAAATCGGCGCTGGGTGAAAATACTCCAGTGATCGGGGCTCCTTAATCTGTTTCCGGTTTGGCGGGTGTGGTCGAAGCAGCCGGCTTACAATGCCGACGTTCATTGAATTCGACGGTCTGAAGGTAAATTTCTCGAACCATCGATGTAGAGTAAACATAGTGGTGCGGGTGTGATTTGTTGAGGTGGATGTCCAACGTCTGGACGGTCAGAGCAGCTTCTAGCGTGAATTTACTAATTCCTAGACACCTATAGGGCCCGCAATGAATGAGATCACACCCTAGCGCTCACGATCGCGATCGGCGTTGAATTTCACCTTTATCCGTTCACGCATCTCATCGCGCTGCTTTTTCCGGTCACCGCCAACGGCTTGCGCGAAGTCGGCTCTCACTCTATCCCGCAGCCCTTCCTTGCGAGCGAAATCCCGCCAGTCATCACTCCGTTCCTGACGCCGGAGACGCCAGGCCTCGCGCATGTTCAGTCGCTCCCGATCATGTCGCTCGATCAGTCTCTCACGCTCATCTAGGAAACGGTCGCGATGTAGCCGCCCTTCCGCGGCCAGCCGCTGGCGCGCTGAATTTCGAATGACCTGTTCTTCTCGCCGAGCCCCCACCTCAAGCGCTTGACGTTCCGTCCTCTGACGCTTTTCGAGAGCCCCAAATCTGGTTGCGCGTGAGGACGCAAGGCCGAAGAGCCTCGCGATCAAGGGCGTTCGCGGAGTGCCGGGGTCATAACTCACATCCCTCAAGGAAATCGCGTTCTTCAACGAGCCGCTGACGGTCTCCTCCCGCCGCTCGAACTCTTTCCGTTCAAGGCGATGACGCTCGGCTAACGCCTTCCATTCGGGACGACGGGCTTTCCGCGCTTCGTCGATCTCTCGCGACGCTCTTTTCAGGTGCTCGGTGCGGGCCTCCCGGGCGCGCTCGTGGGCGTCGTCGATCAGCCGTCGCCACTCGGCGCGATGACGCTCGACAAGCGCCCTCTCCTCGCGCGCGATCTCAGCATCACGCTCTGCTTGTCGCCGCCGCTGCGCTTCGACTGCCTCAACATTGTCGTTCGCCGCGTCTCGGGCCGCGCGCATCTCCTCGAAAACGCGCCGGTCGACATCCTTCTCACCTCGCGTGAACTCGCCTCGATCGCGGGCGTCGTTGTTGAGGACGCGCTCTTCGCAGAAAATCCGGCCGCGCTCCTCTTCATAGCCCTGCGCCCATTCGGAGAGCTTCAGCTTCTCCTTGCTCGATGAGAGCATCCGTCCGTCCACGGGGTGGACGCGGTTGATCAGAATATGGAGATGCGGATGGGCTTCGTCGTTATGGGCGATGACGAGCGCTTGGTGGTCGCCGGCGTCGAGGGCGCGCAGGGCGCTGCGAACGGCCCCTTCCATCTCCTCTCGAGTGAGGGTTGCCTTCTCCTCGGGATGCCAGGCGAGGGTCAGATGCAACACCGGCGCAGATGATTTTCGGCCGGTCGATTTGACGCCGGCCTCCTGCTTCAAGCGATCCTGATCGAGGGCCGTCGCGGCCATCACGCGCCAGGCGATCTCGGGATCATCGACCGCGAGATTGTGGGTGGCCGTCCAGGCGACACGTTCGGACGTCGCCGCCTCCTTATCTTGCAGGAGATAGGCGGCGGCGCCCTTGAAGCTCGATCCCTTCTTATGGAGCTTTGGAACCATCGCTCCTCACAAGGCGGGTGAGAACATCGCGCAGCTCATCGGCGAGCGCTTCCCAGCTGCCGGAAAACTCGGTTCCCATGTGCATGGCGCGGGCGAGCTGGTTCACATTCACGCCGATCCGGTTGAGCTCGGAAATGAGGGCCGGATCGCTGCGCCGGCGCGAGGGAAGCGCGGTGGATGCGCCGAGAGACCGCCGGCGCGCATAGTCATGGGGATTTATCCCCGCCCGATGCGCTTCGCGCCGAAGATGCTCGATCTCAGCGAGCGTGAGACGCAGATTGAATCGCTGATCGCGCTTCTCATCGGGCTGTTTCATCGGTCTCGCCATGTCGCGCGCCTCCTCTTTCGCTGCGACGCACGGGAACGCCAGGCGGGCGACCATCGCCCTCCTCCGCGTCGATGCGTGGTTCGTTCGGGTCTCGGTTCCACCGAGAGGGGTGAAGCCGGCTCCAGCCGCTTCACCGGGGTTCGAAGGGGTTTTCCCCTCGCCAGATGCGCTTCAGCGCCTCGTTTTTGGGCACCAAAAACACATCTGACTACCCGTTTATTTGGACATAATAGGAGGAACGATGATCTATGTAAAATTTGGAATGCGATTGTCTTCCTGAGTTACAGGATAGAGTTAATAAAGATGGATAACAAGGAGCTAAGAAGAATGCTCTGTGGCGATTTACGTTGAGTGCGAACACGGTTACGCGTCTCGCCGCTTCTAGCGACTGCGAACGCGTAACCGCAGATTCGGCTGCCGATAGCACTCTTGATTTTTCCTGTGGATAAGTCGCCGAACGCCGACATTTTCATTTGTCGCCGAACGCCGACATTGCTAGAATGTCGCCGAATGACGACAGAAGGCGACCACACAATGCAGGTGAGAACGGCGAAAGATATCGGCGCGGCAATCCGCGACGCCCGCAAAAAGCGCGACCTCGATCAGGCCGAACTCGCCGCCAAAGTCGGCGTCGGACGCCAATGGATCAGCGAGGTGGAGAACGGCAAGCCGCGCGCCGAGCTGGGGCTCGTTCTGAAGACGCTCGACGCGCTCGATCTGCCCCTCTCAATCGGCGAAAGCCTCGCCTCGCAGACCGTTGAAACACCGGACATTGATCTGGTCATCACCTCCGCCACCGGAGCGAAGCCATGACCAAAACGCTTGTCGTTCTGGCGAATGGCGCGCGTGTCGGCGAGGTGCGCCAGGACAAGACCGGCAAGCTCCTCTTCACCTATGATGAGAGCTGGCGACGCGCGTCCGGCGCTTATCCGCTTTCCCTCTCCATGCCGCTCGCAGCGAGCGAACACCCCCACTCCAGGATCGAGCCTTTCATTTGGGGGCTGCTGCCGGACAATGACGCCGTCCTGCAGAAATGGGCGAAGAAGTTTCAGGTGTCCGCCCGGAGCGCCTTCGGGCTGATCAGCGCCGTCGGCGAGGATTGCGCCGGCGCGGTCCAGTTTGTCGCGCCAGACCGTATCGACGCGGTTACAGGCGATGAAACCGCCGCCATCGCATGGCTGAGCGAAGCCGAGATCGCCGAACGCCTCAAAATGCTGAAGGCGGATCATTCCGCCTGGCGGGCGATGGGCGATACGGGGCAGTTCAGCCTCGCCGGGGCGCAACCGAAAACTGCGCTTCTATTCGCTAACAGGGTTTGGGGCGTGCCGTCGGGCCGCATTCCGACAACGCATATTTTGAAACCGCCGACCGGTGAGTTCGACGGCCATGCGGAGAACGAGCACTTCTGCCTCTCCCTCGCCAGAGAAATCGGCCTTCCGACCGCAAGCTCTCGGGTCGCGCGGTTTGGCGACGAACTTGCGATCGTCATTGAGCGTTATGACCGGATCGCCTCGGGCAATCGGATCATCCGAGTGCATCAGGAAGATATGTGCCAAGCGCTCAGTGTTCACCCAGCCGACAAGTACGAAAAAGACGGCGGGCCGACGCCGCTTAAGATTATCGACCTCCTTCGCGAAACCTCGGGCCGCGCCTCGGATGATGTCGCGACCTTCATCAAAGCCCTCGCCTTCAACTGGGCGATCGTCGGTACGGACGCGCACGCCAAAAATTACTCCGTGCTGATCGGGGCCGGCGGAAAATCGCGTCTCGCGCCGATCTACGACGTCGCGAGCTACATCCCCTATGACGACTCGCAGCTTTACAAGGTGAAGCTTGCGATGAAGATCGGCGGCGAATACAAAGTCCGCGATATCGGCGCGCGGCAATGGGGGAAATTCGCTGACGCCATCGGGATGGCTGAGGATGCGGTTCGCGGCGAAGCAACCGAGATCGTCTCGCAGCTGACGGACGCCATCGACCGGGTCGCCAACCAAATGAGAAGCGACGAACTCAATCACCCGATCATCCAAAAGCTCGTCGGCGCGCTCGCAGAGCGACTAGAACGCTGCCGTAGAGTCTTAAACTAAACACTCATTATAACCTTGAAATTATATAGCGTCGGTGTTATAAATGTAGTTCGGAAGGCTGACATCAAGATGAACAAGAACGTACCGCTCGATGAATTGAGTGCGCGTTTGTCGCCCGAGGCTCAGGCGCGCTCCGAGGCGGAAGGTCAGCGTCTGATCGAAGAGTTTCGGACGCTCCAGGACCTACGCAAAGCGCGGCACCAGACCCAGGTCGAGCTTGCAAGAAAGTTGGGCCAAGGACAGGTGAGTATATCCCGTCTGGAGAAGCGTACAGACCTTTTGCTCTCCACGCTGCGCAATTATGTCGGCGCAATGGGCGGCAAGCTGAGCCTTGTCGTCGAGTTCCCGGATCGCGATCCTGTCGTTCTGGAAGGCTTGGGCGGCGATGACGATCCGTCGGGCGTCACATCGCCTCCTGCATAACTCAAAACGTTTAGAGATCGCAAACCTGAACAATCCAAATTCGGTTCATGGCGGAGCATTGGACGGACGCGAAAAAGCACGAAGCGAAAGAGGCGTTCGACGAAGCGCGGCGTAAACGCCCGCGTGCGCACGCGCCCTCGCCGCAGCAACGTGAAGCGGACCCGCCGCAAACGCCGCAGCCGACGCTGACGCCGAGCGGTCCTCTCCGCAGCATCGTGGATGAGCGCATTCGCGAGAAACGCGAGGCCATCAAGGCGAAGATCGCCCGCGACCGCGAGAAAGAGCGCGGCCGCGAACGATAGGCCGATCAGAAAAGGCTCATCTGCCTCCGGTCGAGTAATGCCGCAGTTTGCGCTTCGGCGGCTGTATACCCGAACATTGCGCTTAGCGCCTCGGGAGCCACGGCGGACTCTGCGCCCAGGTCCGCGATGAGTGCGAGAACTGCAGGGCGCTCCGGAGAAGGCTCGGAATAAAATTCGGCGGCAAGCGGTGAAAAGCTGACGGCGAAAGGTGGCTCGCCGGAGGGGCGAGATATCCGGACAGGACGCGCCGCTTCTTCTAATGCGTATGATCGAATGTCGTTGGCCGCCAGCGCCGCAGCAGCTGCAAAAGCTCTGTTGAGCGCGCGGCGTTCCGCGGCCCGATCCGCGGTGAAACGCGTAGGGGTAAGAGTAAGGCCGTCCTTAAGCGCAGCCATACGTTCCACGGCGGAATTGGCAACCAGTACGCGGCCAGTTCGATCGAGAAGCACAACCCCAGTCGGTATTCTGTCGATCGCGTCCCATAGCGCTGTGGAGGTATTCAGGCGGCGGCTTATTCGAAATGCCGCCGTAACGTGCGGCTCCAGCAGCTGGAGCAGCGCGAGCGTTTCCGGTGAGAAGTCAAAACGCCCGTCGCCCCATGGAACAAATGTAAAGGCGTTCAAATTCCCGGCGGGTGTGCGCTGCGAAAACCCGAACATTTCGGCCTTCGGCATTTCCTGCCAAAGCTAATGATTGAATTCGATATCTTCGGGGCGGCGCTCGCCGAGCCACATGCGGTCGTGCCAAACGCGAAGATCGTTGTGCTGATCGACAAAATGAAGGCGTGGATCCTCCGCTGCTTTGTTCTGGCCGACATACTCATCGACCAAACCAATATTCGAATGCCCTAGGACGTCAGCGCTGCCACGAGTGGGGTTGATCTGGTAAATGATCGGAGAGCTTCTGGATCTTGAACAAGACCGGCCACACAGCGTCCTTGAGGCGATTCACGCTCCGCAAGGAGCAGCAGTTATCGGCAAACGGCGATCTCATCGACCACAAGCCGAAACGGACCATCGAGGCCATCATAGATAATGAGCCCGAGAATTTGGGCGTCACTTGCTTCGAAGGTGACGCCGTCGATGCTCCGGCCGAAGATGCTTGCATCGAGATTGGTCAATGGCACATCCACGGTTTGCATGGCGTCTTTCGACAATCCTGCAATGTCTTGGCGAAATGCTATGGGACGACCGCGGTAGCGGGCCGTTGTCTGGAGCGTCACGCGATACTTGCGGCCATCGCCTTGGGCTGTGATCCGAAGTGTCTTCGCGCCAGCCAGAACGCCTTGGTCGAGCGGCATACGGATGGATGAGAAACCGCCGCCATTGGTGTTGGTGGATCCGCCAAACACCAACTGGCCGTCGATCACCTGACTTCCGCCCAACGAGCGGCCACCCATGACATTGTCATTCA
Organism: Pseudomonadota bacterium; assembly: GCA_038522735.1. GTDB lineage: Bacteria > Pseudomonadota > Alphaproteobacteria > Caulobacterales > Parvularculaceae > JBCBJX01. The sequence continues at coordinate 361 of JBCBJX010000045.1, read as the reverse complement.
CCGTAACCCAACGGTTGGGGTCATCATCACCGAAGGAGGTGAGGATCGTGCAGCTCAAATCGTCCGTCAAAACCGAAGCCCCCAGGGCGAAAACGGCTGCACCAAAGGCGGTCAGCATAGCGTCGTTCCTTCCGCAGTTGCGCAAAATGTAGCCTTGGATCTCAACAAAGCTAGTCCGCTACGCTGGTCGTAACCATGCTTCGAAAAGCGAGCAACAAATTTCCTCTCAATGATCCACCTGTTCGTGACCTTCTGGTGTTGACCGTCACGCTGCTGGTTCGAACTTCCATGGCAGCAGGTCGTTGATCCGGTTGATCGGATGATCGGCGATGCGGGCGAGGACGCCCGTCAGCCAGGCTTG
>JBCBJX010000044.1:0-23047 GCA_038522735.1 Pseudomonadota bacterium | reverse complement strand
TTTTTCGTTCCGCACAGAACGGCTGCGAACAGGAAAAGCCCGCGCCGAAGGGCGCGGGCTTTCAGGTTCCGGCGAGGGGTTCGAGGCGAAGGCCGCTCATCGCACCAGTTTAAAGAACCGGTCCTCCAGGTGCGGATCGTCCTTGAACGCACCGGTAAAGGCGCGGGTGACGCAGGAGACGCCCTGCTTGCCGATGCCGCGGGTGGTAATGCACTGGTGCTCGGCCTCGATGAGCACGGCGACGCCGCGGGGCTGCAGCGCCTCCTCGATCGCGTTCGCGATCTGGTTCGTCAGGATTTCCTGACTCTGCAGGCGCTTGCAGTAGGCGTCGACGAGGCGGGCGAGCTTGGAGATGCCGACGACCCGGCCCGCCGGCAGATAGGCGACGTGGGCGCGGCCGATGATCGGCGCGATGTGGTGCTCGCAATGGCTCTCGAGGCGGATGTCCTTCATCAGGACGATGTCGTCATAGCCCTCCACCTCCTCGAAGGTGCGGGACAGAATGGCGACCGGGTCTTCAGCATACCCCTCGAACCACTCCTCATAGGCGTCGATCACCCGGCGCGGCGTGTCGACGAGCCCTTCGCGGGCTGGGTTCTCGCCGATATAGGCGAGGAGGGTGCGGACGGCGTCCTCCGCAGCGGCGCGGCCCGGCCGCTCAGGGGCGAGTTTCTGGATTCCCGCGCTCATCGGGCGTTCTCCTCGTTGATGGCTGCGAGCAGGCTCGCGGTTTCGAGGGCGGCGAGGGCGGCTTCCGCGCCTTTATTCCCCGCTTTCGTTCCCGCACGTTCGATCGCCTGTTCGATGGTGTCGACGGTGAGAACGCCGAACATGACGGGGACGCCCGTCGCGAGGGACGCCGCGCCGATCCCCTTGGCCGCTTCGCCGGCGACGTACTCGTAATGGTCCGTCGCACCGCGGATGATGGCGCCCAGCGTCACCACGGCGTTGTAGCGGCCGGTCTCCGCAAGCGTCTTCGCGACGAGCGGCAATTCGAACGCGCCCGGCGCATAGGCGACGTGAATGTCGTCCTCGGCGACGCCCGCCCGCTTCAGGGCTCCGAGCGCCCCTTCGGCAAGGCGATCGACGATGAACTCGTTCCACCGGGTCGCGGCGATCGCGACGCGCATTCCGGCTCCGTTCGTGGTTCCTTCAAAGGTCCGCATGCTGTTCTCCTACTCCGCAGCGCGGGCGAGGGGCTCGCGCGCCCGTCGCCATGCTGCGATCTGATCCACCGAGACGATCTTGAGGCCGTGCTCGGCGGCGAACTCTTCAAGCTGCGGCATCCGCGCCATGGTCCCGTCCGCATTCAGAACTTCGCAGATGACCGCCGCCGGCTTCAGCCCCGCGATCTTCGCAAGATCGACAGAGCCTTCCGTCTGCCCACGGCGCTCCAGAACGCCGTTTTCGCGCGCCCGCAGCGGGAAGGAGTGCCCCGGAACGGCGAGATCCGCCCGGGTCGCGGTCTCGTCGATCAGCACCGAAGTCGTTCGCGCCCGGTCGGCGGCGGAGATGCCGGTGGTGACCCCGCTCGCGGCTTCCACGGAAACCGTGAACGGCGTTCCGAAGCCGGACGTGTTCTGCGCATCCGGAACCATCATCGGCAGGCCGAAGCGGTCGATGAGGGACGGGGCGAGGGCGGTGCAGACAAGCCCGCGGCCGTGGGTGACGCAGAAATTGATCGCGTCGGCGTCGGCGAATTCCGCGGCGATCGCAAGGTCGCCCTCGTTTTCGCGGTCCTCGTCGTCGACGATGACGACGAACCGCCCGGCGCGGAACTCTTCGATCGCCTCATCAACGGAACATAGGGGCATCAGGCGTCTCCTTTCGCGGCGACGAGCTTCTCGACATACTTTGCGAGCACGTCGACTTCGAGATTGACGGGGGCGCCGACCGGTTTCGTCGGCAGGGTGATCTTTTGTTGCGTGTAGGCGACCAGCGTCACGGTGAACCAGTCCGGACCCGTCTCGACGACCGTGAGGGACGTCCCGTCGATCGCGACGTAGCCTTTGACGACAATATACTTCATCAGGGCGGGATCGGTTGCGATCTTCACCCAGAGGGCGTCCTCGTCGGGCGTGAGGGAGGCGATCCTACCCGTTCCGTCCACATGACCCTGCACGAAGTGCCCGCCGAGGCGCGTCGTCGGCAGGACGGAGCGTTCAAGGTTCACCTTCGAGCCCGCTTCCAGCGCCTCAAGGGCGGTGCGTTTGCGCGTTTCCGGCGCGAGGCCTACGCGGAAGGACGTCTGATCGAACCCGGTGACTGTGAGGCAGACGCCCTCGACGGCGATCGAGTCGCCGAGCGCGACGCCGTCGAGGACCGTCTCCGCCCGGATGAGAAGATCGTACCCGGTCTCCGTCGGCGCCGCCTCCAGCACCTCGCCGATCTCCTCCACAAGCCCTGTGAACATCAGCCCGTCTCCTTCATGAACCGCCCGCGGACGAGAATATCCTCGCCGAGACGTTCGGTTTCGACATCGGCGAGCGTGCGCGCGTCGCCGAGAGTCGCGAAGCCGCGCCCTGTAATCGCACCGGGCGCCGGACCGCCGATGATGCGGGGGCTGATGAACGCCCAGACCTCATCGACGAGCCCCTGATCGAAAAAGGCGCCGAGCGTCTCCGGCCCGCCCTCGATGATGAGGGAGAGAACGTCGCGGGCCGCGAGCTCGCCGAGGAGAGCGGGAAGCCGCGGCCGGCCTGCGTCGTCGCGAGGAAGGATGCAGGTCTCGACGCCGCGATCGGCGAGGCGCGCCTGCCGGCTCGCCGGCGTCAGATCCGTCGCCGCGACGAGGGTTTTCGCGTCGCCCGTCGCGTCGAACACCTTCGCTTCGATCGGCGCCCTGCCTTTGGAATCAAGAACGACGCGGAGCGGATGACGGGCGGCGAGGCCGCCGAGATCGCGTTCCGGCCGCGCCGTCAGAGTCGGGTCGTCCGCAATCACCGTATTCGCCCCGACGACGATGGCGTCGCAGGCCTGGCGGAGATCATGCCCGCGGGCGCGCGCAGCCTCGCCCGTAATCCACCGGGACTGGCCCGTACGGGTCGCGATGCGTCCGTCGAGGCTCGCAGCGAACTTCGCAACGACATAGGGGCGAGGGGAGGCGAGGCGATGCAGCCAGAAGCGGTTGAGGGCCTTTGCTTCTGCTTCGCAGACGCCGCTTCGGGTTTTGACGCCTTCCGCCTCAAGACGGCTCGCTCCGCCGGCGGCCTCCGGGTTCGGGTCGGCGACTGCGTAGACAACCTCGGAGACGCCCGCCGCCAGAAGAGCGTCCGTACACGGTGGAGTGCGGCCGAAATGGCTGCAAGGCTCGAGCGTCACATAGACCAGCGCGCCGTGGGCCGCGTCGCCCGCGGCTTTCAGGGCGGCGACTTCCGCGTGGTCGCCGCCGGGGCGGGCGTGGAAACCTTCCCCGACGATCGCGCCGTCCTTCACGACGACGCAGCCGACCATCGGGTTCGGGGAAGTGAAACCCTCCGCCCGCCGCGCAAGCTCGATCGCCCGCATCATGTATCGCCGGTCCGCGTCCACGCGCCTCGCCTTTCAACGCGATGCGGGCCTCGGAATTTTCATGGGAGAACGACGGCGCGGACGTCGGACGGAGCCCGCACGTCAGGCGCAGCGGCCGCATATATGCAAGCCGCAGACCGCCGGCGCGCCGGTCGGCCTCGATCGTGATCTTCTCCCATCCGGACTGTGACCGTCGGCCCCGGGATCTCACCGGCTCCTGCATCCCCGCCGACCAGGTTTCAAACCCAGCCGCCGGTTCCGCTCACGGGCTCGTCGGACAGGGCTTACGCCCGGTCCGCATCACCGTCGGTGGGGACTTTCACCCCGCCCCGAAGATCGCATCGTGGATTATTCCACAAACCCCAATATAGCGGGCGCGCGCCGCGCTGCAATGCAGGCGCGCAGCGGCCGCAGGGAGGGCGTTCATGGGCGAACATCGCATGCCGGCGGAATGGGCGCCGCAGGAGGCGCTTTGGGTCGGGTGGCCGTGGGACCGTCGCGAGTGGGGCCCGCATTTCGACGGCGCCCGGGCCGAGATCGCCGATCTCGTCGCAGCGCTCGCCGACCCCCATCCGGAGACCAGCGCGTTCGACCGCATCGACTTGGTGACGGCGCCGGGCGAGGGGCGGAACGCGGCCGAAACGGAATTCGAGGCGGAGATCGCCGAAGGTCGGGTACGGATCATCGAGGCGCCGATCGGCGATGTCTGGCTGCGCGATACCGGGCCGATCGTGAGGCTCGCCGCCGACGGCCGCTCGGCCGCGGGGTTCGCCTTCAACGGCTGGGGCGGGAAGTACGTGATGGGCGAGGACGCGCGGATCGCCGAGATCCTCGCCGGGGATGCCGACCTTCCTTTTCATTCGTACGCGCCGTTCGTTTTCGAAGGCGGCGCGATCGAGGTGGATGGCGAGGGGACCGCGATCACGACCCGCCGGTGCGTCCTCAATCCAAACCGCAATCCGGGTCTTGCGGAAGCTGATGTTGAACAGGTGCTGCAGGACGCCCTCGGGATCGAGCGCGTTCTCTGGCTCGATGACGGTCTCGCTTTCGATCATACGGACGGGCACGTCGACAACGTCGTGCGTTTCCTCGCCACCGGCCTCGTGGCCGTTCAGCGGTCGACGGGCGCCGATGATCCGAACGCGGCGTTGTTCGCCGAGGTGGCGAAGACCCTCGCTGGAGCCGTGGACGCGGGCGGCCGCGCGATCCGGTTCGTGGACATCCCCTCGCCCGGACGGATCGAGACCGACGGCGAACCGGTCGCGGCGAGCCACATGAACTTCGTGATTTCAAACGGCCTCATCGCCGCGCCCCACTATGTCGAGGCGGGCGGCGACGAGAGGGCCGCGGAGGAGGCGTTCGATCTCCTAATGGACGCAGGCCCGCGCGAGCGCGGCGTCATGCTGCCCTCTCACAATATCGTGGGCGGCGGCGGGTCGTTTCACTGCATCACCCAGCAGCGCCCGCGCTGACTGCTTATTCGGCGACGGCCGACCAGACGCGCTTCACCCGACGGTCGCGGCCGCAGGAGGCGCGGTAGAACCGATAGGCGTTCGGCTTTTTCAGGTAGTAGTCCTGATGATACTCCTCGGCCGGATAAAACGCGTCGAGGCGGCGGACTGGGGTCGCGAGGGGCTCGCCCAGGGCGTCTTCGGCCTCCCTCAGCGCCGCTTCGGCTTCCGTTCGTTCAGCATCCGTCTCGTAGAAGAGCGCCGTCGTGTAGCTCTCCCCGCGGTCGCAGAACTGGCCGCCGGCGTCCGTCGGGTCGATGTGGCGGAGATGATAGTCGGCGAGCTCGCGAAAGGAGACGACGTCCGCATTGTAGCGGACCTCCACCACTTCCAGATGGCCGGTGCCGCCGGCGACGACTTGCCGGTAGCTCGGGTCCTCGACGGATCCGCCAGCAAAGCCCGAAACCGTCGCGAGGACGCCGTCGAGTTTGTCGAAATCCGCTTCGACGCACCAGAAACAGCCGCCTGCGAAGACGGCGCGGCGCTCTTCGGCCGCAGCGCTTCCTGCAAACACCAAGCAAACAGCGGCGAAAATCGAGACGAAACGCATTTCCAAACTCCCAAGTTTTCGAAGATCTGCATGTTGGCGGGCCATTCGCCAAGGAGAGGACTGTCAAACCCGCGTGATCGCCCGATCTGTCCTGTTCCGGCGTCATCTTGAGGTCTTACCTAAGCCTCGCGGCGGCCGCATTTCCGACGCGGGCCCACCGAGCGGGAGGCTCTCCGATGCGCATTCTGGCGGCGATATGGGCGGCGGCGGTCGCGCTTGGTCCAGACACGGCGACGGCTCAAGAGACCTCAGCGCCGAGCGAGGCTGAAACGCCGCTGAGCCCGACCCTGTCGCGCATCATCGCCGCGGGACCGGCCTTCATCTATGACGAAGATGAGGCGGCCGGCAGCGGCTACGCGCGGCGGAACGTTTTCTACAACTCCGACGGCACCTTCGCGTTCGTTTTTGAGAACGACGCGATCGCTGGGACGGACCGGAACTATACGAACGGTTTCCGTGCGAGTTATATGGGCGCGCCGCGCCTTCGCCGGTTTCGTCCATATGATGTCGCGAACACCGTCAGCGACGCGGGGGTCGGGCCGGTCACCCTCGACAACGCCATCGACATCATCCCGACCCGCGACAAGATCGAGACGCCGCGCGAGCGGGTTTATGTCCGACGCGGGTTTCATTTCGGCCAGTCGATCTTTACGCCGCGCGATATCGAGCGCGCCGTTCCGGACCGGGAGGACCGGCCCTATGCCGGCTGGCTCTATGGCGGCGTCACCTATGTCGTCGAGCGGCGGCGGAACGAGCGGGTCGTGCTCGACACGTTTCAGGCGAACCTCGGCATGGTCGGCCCGTCCGCATTCGGCGACGAAGTGCAGAACCAGTTTCACCGCTGGATCGGCGACGACCCGGCGAACGGCTGGGACTTCCAGCTCGACAACGAGCCGGGGCTCGAACTTCTTTACGAGCGACGCATTCAGCTTTGGACGTCGCCGCGCCTCGGCCCGGTGCAGGCGAGCTTCGAGCCCCATGTCGGCGGCGCCCTCGGGAACGTCACGATCAACGGCCGTTTCGGCGGAACGGTCCGCATCGGCGACCGGCTGGATCTCGATTACGGGCCGGCGCGGGTGCGCCCCGCGCTTGCGGGGGCGAACTTTTTCCTTCCGGATCCGGACGGCTTCAACTGGTACGTCTTCCTCGGCGCCGACGTGCGCGGGGTCGGCCGGAACCTCTTTCTCGACGGCAATACGTTCGATAACGACAGCCCGAGCGTCGACAAACGCACCTTCGTTTTCGACGCGCAGACGGGACTCGCCGTGCAGACGGGTCGCCTGCAGACGGCGCTGACGCTCGTCTACCGTTCGAAAGAGTTCATGGATCAGCTGAGTCCTGACCGTTTCGGCGCGATCACCGTCGAGGTCGCGCTCTGATGCTTCAGGGCGCCGGGTCGAAATGGCGGAAGCGGCGGGGCGCTGCGTCGAAGGAGACCGCGACGGTCTCCGCCGCCTCCGGCTTCGCGCGCCAGCGGGGCGTCGGTTCGGCCGGCGTGTCGTTCGATCCCTTGAAACCGCTCGAGACCGAGACCCGCCGGCGGAGCGCCTGGTAGCCGTCACGGATGGCGTCGGTCTGGTCGAAATCGGAGAGCTTGCGGCGGGCGACGCTGTCGAAAACGCCGACGATCTGTTCCGCGACGTTCGTCGGCGCGTGGACGAGATCGGCCGCGACGGAGCGCTTGATGCGTTCGATCTCCGGCGGGCCGGAGGCGACGAGATCGCGGCCGTAGGGGCTTCTGCCGGGAGCGGCGGAGGAGACGTCGCCGGCGAGGCGGCTCCTCCCCGGCAGGGCGTCGAGATACCCCGCTGAGAGCGCGAGAATATAGAGCCGCGCATAACGCGCCGAGCGTCGGTGAAACTCCCAGCGGGCGAGGAGGCTCGTCGCCGTCGCTACGGCAAGCGCGGCGATGAAGATCGCGAACCGCGCGTCGCCCGTTTCCAGGTCACCGTCGAAGAGCGGAACGAAGCCGCCGTCGATCCGCGTGCGGTGGACCGCGAAGCCGACCCACGCCGCGACGAGCGCGAGTACGATCAGGTCCCGCCGAAGCGCCTCGCCGCCTCGGGTAACGACTGAAAACGCCGCGATCTGCCGGAAGGCGTCGTACCGGAAGACAATGTTCCTGAAGCCCCGTTCGGCGATCCGCCACAGATCGAGAGTGCGGGTCAGTTCGTCCTGGGGCGTATCGCGGCCTGCGAGATCCTGGTCCGGGCCCGCCGGCGCCGCGTTTCCGGCCGCGTCCCGAATGCGGTCGAGAAGCTCCGTATCGAGCGCGCGCTGGACGCCGCCCCGGATCACGCCCGCCTCATGGATCGCCGCGTTCCAGAGCTTCGCTTTCGAGCCGGGTTTGAAGTCGGAATTGTAAAAGTAGGAGGCGACGGCGAAGGTCGCGAGGCAATGGGCGATCGCCCAGAACGTCCAGCCGCGCGAGCCGAGAGAGCCCGGATGATAGACGGGGTCGAGATTGGCGTGCAGCGCATCGATGAAGAGCACCCAGACGACGGCGCCGAGGCCGGCGGCGAGCGCGGTTCCGATCGTCCACATGCGCGAGCGGGTGCGCCCGAAGGCCGTCACCGTCTCGCGCCAGTCGCGAACAGGAAAGGCGAGGGCGTCGCGCGCCCATTCCGGCGTCGCGCAGTGACCCGCCGCCCGGCGGGCGCTTTTCCCGAGGATCGGCCGGCTGGCCGCGTCCGTAAAGCCGTCCGACTCCAGCTCCACGCGATCGTAGGAGGTCTGGGCCCGGTTCCCGTCGCCGCGGAACGCGCCGCCCGGCGCACCGTCATTCGGCGCGAAGCGGCGGCGTAAGCTGTCGAAGGCTGCCCGCAACATGTCCCGCATTCCCCGTTACGGGCGCAGTATAGCGGGCGAGGCGGACGCTGTCCCGCCGTAATCAGTCGCGCAGAATGTGCTGGATGAACGCCGGCAGGGCGAAGGCGGCGCGTTGGAGTTCGGGCGTGTAGTACTTCGTGGCGAAACCCGCCGCATCGTAGCGCGCTTTCACGGCCGCTTCGTCGGGCTGGAACGCCGCGGCGTCGTCGGTCGAGAAGCCGAGGGTCATGAAGCCCCCGCAATAGCTGGCGATGGCGATGACGAGGAAACTCGAATGCGCGAATACGGACGACAGCCGGTCGTGCGCTGTCTTCAGCTCCGTCGCCTGAAAGACGGGGAGGCCGTTCTGTGTGACGAGAACGCCGCCCGTGTTCAGCACCCGGCGGCAGTCCCTGTAGAACTCCTCAGTGAAGAGCACTTTGCCGGGGCCGATGGGATCCGTTGAATCGACGATGACGACGTCGAACCGGTCGTCGGTCTCCGCCACATACTTCGCGCCGTCCTCGATTTTGAGGTCAAGGCGCGGATCGTCGAACGCGCCGCCGGACACCTGCGGGAACCACTTCTTGGAGAATTCGACCACGTCGCCGTCGATCTCGACGAGGGTCGCTTTCTCGACGCTCTGATGGCGGAAGACCTCGCGAATGATGCCGCCGTCGCCGCCGCCGATGACGAGAACCCGCTTCGGCTCCGCGACCGCGAAGAGCGCCGGGTGCGTCGCCATCTCGTGATAGACGTACTCGTCGGAGAGGGCGACTTGGACGATCCCGTCGAGGGCGAGGACGCGGCCGAAACGCTCGTTCTCGAAAACGAGAAGGTTCTGGAAATCCGAATCCTCATCATAGAGAACCTCGTCGACGCGCATCAGCGCGCCGTAGTCCTCGACAAGGGCTTCCTTGAACCAGAGCTGGCCGTCGAATTCGCGCAGGTGCCGGTTCATCAGATGTTCTCGCCCCGGAGGATGACGTTCACCCGGGTCTCTTTGGCGTTGAAGGATTTCGCGAGGATGTCGGCGGCTTTTTCCGGCTCCGCATGGCCGCACATGAAAATGTCGAAGGCGGCGTAGCGCTTCTCCGGCCACGTATGGACGGAGATGTGGCTTTCGGCGAGCACGGCGACGCCGGAAACGCCCTCCGGCGAGAACTTGTGCATATGCATGTGGAGGAGCGTCGCGCGGCATTCGCGCACGCACTCGCGCATCACCTTTTCAAGGTACGGAAGATCGTCCAGGCGATCGCCGTCGATCACGTCGACGATGACGTGGACGCCCGCAGCTTCGACGCCGTCGCGGTGCGCCATCTGGCCGGGGACGGGGTGCAGGTCGGGTTTGCTCTCAAACATCGCTTCAATCTCCATTCGTCACGCGGACGGATGATGAACTCCAAAAAGCCGGGCCTCTCGCCGCGGCGCTAAACGCGTGAATTCCCGAGGGCGTCCGCCGCTTCGGCGTCCGCGAACATCGTCGCCATCGGCGCGTCGGTGAGGATCGCTTCGCGCTCGGCGCCGAACCCGTTGAAGTTCGTCCGAAGGACCGAGCCGTAGGCGCCGGTGAGGCCGAACTCGAGATAGTCGCCTTCGGCGACATCGTCCGGCAGGAAAACGGGCGCGCGGGCCGCATCGATCGAATCGCAGGTCGGCCCGAAGAGCCGGAATGCGGTCAGCAGCCGCCGCGGCGCATCCAGGCTCTCGATGCGGCGGACCGGGAACGCCGTCTCCGTATGCGTCATGTCGAACAGCGAGCCGTAGGAGCCGTCGTTCAGGTAGAGCGCATCGCCCTTCCTCAGCTCGACGCGTACGATCTGGGAGCCCGCTTCGGCGCAGAGCGCGCGCCCCGGTTCGCACCAGAGGTCGGCGTTCTCGAGGACCGGCATCTCCTCGAAGGCGTCCTCGATCACGCGGATATAGTCCTCGAGCGGCGGCGGCGTCAGGCTCGGATAGGCGGCCGGAAATCCGCCGCCGACATCGACGATGTCGATGGTGACGCCGGCCCGCCGGATCGTCTCGCCGACATCCGTCATGGCGACGCGATAGGCTTCCGGGCGCATGCACTGGGAGCCGACATGGAAGGAGACGCCGAGCTCGTCCGCGACGGCCCGCGCATGGCGGAGAAGAAAGACGGCCTCAGCCCCCGAAGCGCCGAACTTCCCGCTCAGCTTGTGGGAGGCGTAGATGTCGGAGACCGCGAGGCGGACAAGGAGGTTGAGATCCTGCGCGCCGTCGGTCTCCTCGATGATCTTCTGAAGCTCCGCCTCGCAGTCGACAGCGAAGTTTCGCACGCCGTGGTCGAGATACGCCGCCCGGATCGCCGAGCGCGCTTTCACGGTGTGCATGAAATTGAGGCGCGCTGTCGGGAACTGCGCGCGCACGCGCTCGATCTCGGCCAGGCTTGCGACGTCGAAGATCCGCACACCGCCGGACCAGACGGCGTCGAGGACGGCCGGATGCGGGTTGGCTTTCGCCGCATAAAGAACGTCGCCCGGAAAACGGTTCACGAACCAGCGGGCGGCGCGTTCGGCGGCGTGGGGCCGGATGCAATGTACAGGGATGTCGGGCGCGGTCTCTAGGACCAGCGCAAACGCGGAAACGCGCCTTTCCATCTCATGGGACCTCCATTGGCGACTTCAACCACGCGCCAATCTTGCGGGGAGGGCCCATGGGATTGACGAGCCGGCCACATAAGGACGGCCGATCCTGATGTCAAAGAAAAATCAATCGCGGGGTTGGCGCCGATCCCGCGCCGCGACTAGGGTCCGGCCGTTTTCTCGCCGCCGCGCCCTGACAGGAGACGCGGCCTCACCCAAAGGGATCCGCCCATGTCCATGTTCCGCTCCCGCGCGGCGGTATTCGTCGCCGCTTCGTCCCTGCTCGCCGCCTGTGGCGGATCGGAGGAGACGGCCGAACCCGCCGCCGACGCCGCGAGCGGCGCCGTCGGCTTTACCTTCGATGAAGCGGTCTACCCAGCGCCCGGTCTCGACGAACGCTCAGAGGCATTCCTTGACGCGAACGGCGTCCGCGACGGCGTCATGACGACCGAGAGCGGTCTCCAGTACGAGGTGATCGAGCGCGGCCCGGGTGGCGGCGCGGAAGGCGGCTGGCCGGAGGACGAAACCCTGCTCCTCCGTCTCGACTACGCCGGCTATTTCGTCGACGGGCTGCAATTCGACGGGACGGAGAACGGCGAGCCGCTCGACGTCGAATTCGATTTTCTCTTCGACGGCCTGAAGCAGGGCCTCAAGCTCATGCACGAGGGCGATCGCTACCGGTTCTTTATTCCGGCGTCGCTGGCTTTCGGCGAGCGCGGCACGCCGAACGGTCCGGTCCGTCCGAACGAGGCGCTCGTCTATGAGGTGCGGCTGGTCGATGTGGTGACCGCCGAGGAGGCGGCCGAAGAAGAAGCCGCGATCGAGGCGGCCGCGGCCGCTGAAGAGCAGGAACTCGTCGATGCGCTCGCCGCCGCCGAAGCCTTTCTTGCTGAAAAGCGCGCGGGCGAAGACGTTATCGCGACCGACAGCGGGCTTCTTTACAAAGTGGTGGAGGAAGGCCCGGCCGACGCTCCGTCGCCGACCGCCGAAGACACGGTTCGCGTCCACTATCGCGGCACGCTTCCGGACGGGACGCAGTTCGACAGTTCCTATGATCGCGGCGAGCCGGCGACCTTCCCCCTCGGCGGCGTCATTGCGGGGTGGACGGAGGGCGTTCAGCTGATGAGCGTCGGCGATAAGTTCGAATTCTACATCCCGCCGCAACTCGGTTACGGCGAGAGCGGCGCGGGGGCCGACATCGGCCCCAACGCGGCTCTCGTGTTCGAGGTCGAGCTCCTCGCCGTCAATCCGGGTGCGGAGAACGAAGAAGAGTAAGTCGCGCTTGGCGCGCCGACGCTTTTTCGGCTAACTTCTCTTTCGCATCAGCAGTCGCGAAGGGGAGGTCGCCCATGTTGAGAGCGTTTGCGGTCGGGGTTCTTGGAACATACGCGGCCATCGCGGGGGCGAAAAATCTTGTTCCCCAATCCGAAAGCGGCTTAGCCGACGATCAGATCGTCGCGACCGCCGGCGACGCCGTCGCGCCCGGCGCGCAGGTCGAGATCGACCCAGGGGTTGTCGCCGAAGGGATCGCGGAGGCGGTCGATCCCGGCTCGATCGCTGTCGGAAGCGTCGCCGGCACTTACGGCGATCAGCTTAAGCCGTTCAAACCGCTGCAAGAGACGACGCGCGTCTACCCGTCAGGTTACAAAGACGGTCTTGGCCCGATCATGCGCGATATGGCGTTCTCCGGCGAGGACATCGCCGTCAATTACATGCTGCCTGATGACGGCGTCCACGAATGCCGTGAAATGTGCCGCGAGGAAGCCAGATGCGAAGCCTGGACCTATGTACGCCCTGGCGAGCAAGGGGCGCTCGGGCAGTGCTGGCTGAAGGGCGCGACCGCCGTTCCGCGCGAGGACGATTGCTGCGACAGCGGCGCGCGCATCCCGCTCGACGTGCGCAACAATGGCGGCGTTCAGTATGCAGTGGATTACTGGTCGGCGGGCATCGAGCGCGAAGGCGGCGGCTATCGCGGGGAGATGACGCTTGATCAATGCGATAAGGCCTGTGCGTATGACGCAAAATGCAAGGCCTATACGCTGCTGCTGCCGGAAAATGCGCGCCCGGCTCATTTCGCTATCGGGAACCCCGTCGGGCAGTGCTTCACGAAACAATTCGCGCCGCTGCCTTTCCCGAACGATTGCTGCATCTCCGGCGTGCCGGGCGTTCTAAACCCCGACAAGCAAGAGATAAAAGAGCAGGCGATGCAGCAATCGAAAGAGAGCGGCAAGAAGGACGAGAAATCGACCGGCGACAAAGTTCTTGACGCTCTGCTTCCGTGGCGTTGGTGAGAGGTTAGGTCGACTGCAACACCGCCATGCCCCGTTCCACGGCGGGGCGGGCGCTTATCGCGCTCATCCAGCGGCGGATGTTGTCGCCGCGCGCGAGCCCGATTTCGCCGATTTCCGGCGCGTCATCGAGCGCCATCAGCCACGGATAGGTGGCGATGTCGGCGATGGAATAGTCATCACCTGCCATATAGGCGGTTTCGCCAAGCCGCTTGTCGAGAACGCGGTAGATCCTGTTCGCTTCGTCCGTATAGCGCTTGATGCCGTACGGAACCTTCTCCGGCGCGAACCGGACGAAGTGGCCGTACTGGCCGAACATCGGGCCGAGCCCGCCCATCTGGAACATCAGCCATTCGAGCGTCTTCGCCCGCGCGGCGCCGGAGGCCGGCAGCAGAGCCGAGCCGGTCTTCTCGGCCAGGTAGATGAGGATCGCGCCCGATTCAAAAACGGCGAGCGGGCCGCCGTCGGCGTCGTGATCGACGATCGCCGGGATCTTGTTGTTCGGCGAGATCTTCAGGAACTCCGGCGCGAACTGCTCGTCTTTCGAAATGTCGACGGGCTTCGCGTCGTAAGCGAGGCCAAGCTCCTCCAGAAGGATCGCCGGCTTCCGGCCGTTCGGCGTCGTCCAGGTGTAAAGGTCGATCATTCTCCCCTCCATTGTTGATAAAGACATAAAGATGTCTTTATATCCTGCTTTTAGCGTTGCGATGCTCGCTCCTTAACTGGGCGAACGGCGACGCGGCGAAAGGCGGGGCTCCCGTCACGGAGGTTCACATGACCGAGCGCAACGAGCGGCGCGCCGCCCTCGAAACCGCCCTGAACGAGCGCATCCTCGTCCTCGACGGGGCGGCCGGCACCTGGTTTCAGGGCGAGGAGCTGACCGAAGACGATTTCCGCGGCGAGCGCTTCGCGGACTGGTCCAAGGACGTTCGCGGGAACAATGATCTCCTGATCCTCACCCAACCTGATCTCGTGAAGCGCATGCATGCGGATTATCTCGCCGCGGGCGCCGATATCGTCGAGACCAACACCTTTTCCGCGACAACCATCGCCCAGGCCGACTATGCGATGGAGGAGATCGCCTACGAGCTGAACGTCGAGGGCGCGCGCCTCGCCCGGGCCGCTGCGGATCAGGCGGCGACGCCGGAAAAGCCGCGTTTCGTCGCCGGCGCGATCGGGCCGACGAACCGCACCGCGTCGATCTCGCCGGACGTCAACGATCCAGGCGCCCGCAACACTGATTTCGACCGGCTGAGAACCGCCTATGGCGAGGCCGTGCGCGGCCTCATCGAAGGCGGCGCCGACATGATCCTCATCGAGACGATCTTCGACACCCTGAACGCCAAGGCTGCGATCTTCGCAGCTGAAGAAGCCTTCGACGAGACGGGCGTCTCGCTGCCGATCATGCTGTCGGTGACGATCACGGACCAGTCCGGCCGCACCCTCTCCGGCCAGACGGCTGAGGCGTTCTGGAACGCGACGCGCCACGCCCGCCCGCTGTCCGTCGGCGTCAATTGCGCCCTCGGTCCGGACCTCATGCGTCCCTATGTAGCGGAGCTCTCCCGCATCGCCGACGTGCGCGTCTCGGCCTATCCGAACGCGGGCCTGCCGAACGCCTTCGGCGGCTATGACGAAACGCCGGAGAGCATGACCGTTCATCTGCGCGAATGGGCGGAGGCGGGTCTCTTCAACATCGTCGGCGGCTGTTGCGGCACGACACCGGATCACATTCGCGCCTTTGCGGACGCCGTCGAGGGGCTTAAGCCGCGAGCGATCCCGTCGATCGCGCCGGCCATGCGGCTTTCGGGGCTGGAGCCTTTCGCCCTCGCCGGATAGGGCGGGGCGGACTATCTTCGACGCGCGCCGCGACGCTGGAGAACCGCCATGCGAACGACCGTCCTTGCAGCAGCCCTCGTCCTCGCCGCCTGCGGCGGCGAACCGCCGGTCACCAGGACGGCGTGGAAACTGGAAACCGACCTCTCCACGGTTGGCTACGTCTCCATCAAGGCGGGCGATTTTGCAGAGACCAACGCGTTCGGCCGCGTGGTCGGCCGTGTGGAGCCGACGGGCGAGGCGCGGATCAGCATTGATCTCGATACGGTCGAGACCAATGTCGACATCCGCAACGAGCGTATGCGGAAGGTGTTCTTCAAAACGAAGACGTATCCGGAAGCTGTCGTCACCCTCGCTCTCGACCCGGCCGCGTTGCAGGAACTCGGCGTCGGCGACCGGGTGAGGATTGATGCGCCGCTGACCCTCGCCCTGCACGGCGAAACGGCGGAGTACGATGCGGCGATGTTCGTCACCCGCGCGAGCGCCGACCGGGTGACCGTCGATCTTGTCCGGCCGATCCTCGTCGACGCCCGCGAATTCGGTCTTGAGAACGGCCTCAACGAGCTCATGGCGCTCGCCGGGCTCCCGTCGATCACGCCGACGGCGCCGGTGACCGCGTCCCTCGTCTTCACCCGCGCCGACGACTAGTCTAAGGCCGGCGCCGGAAATGTCCTTCGACGACCGCCTCGCCGCCGCCCGCGATTGGATCGACCGTCTGGTCGCGATCGACACGACCTCGCGAAACTCCAATCTTGCGCTGATCGACATCGTAGAGGATCACCTCGCTCGGCTCGGCGCGCGGACGCGCCGTACGGCTGATGATACGGGTGAGAAGGCGAACCTCGTCGCGACTTTCGGTCCGAATACGGAGGGCGGGGTCGTCCTCTCGGGGCATACGGACGTCGTTCCCGTCGACGGGCAGGACTGGTCGAGCGATCCCTTCCACATCGAAGTGCGGGGCGGGCGGCTTTACGGCCGCGGGACCTCCGACATGAAATCGTTCCTCGCGATCGCCCTCGCGGAAGCGGAAGACTTCGCCGCGACGGATCTCGCGCGGCCCGTCTCGATCGCCTTCACCTATGATGAAGAGATCGGCTGCCTCGGGGCGCCGAGGCTCATTGAGGATCTGGTGCGGGAGGGCCCGCGGCCGGGCGCCGTCATCGTCGGCGAGCCGACCATGATGAAAGTGATCGACGGCCATAAAGGGATCGCCGTCCACCGGGTCGCGGTGCGCGGCGCGGAGACGCATTCGAGCCAGACCGGGCGCGGCGTTTCGGCGGTGATGGCTGCGGCGACGCTCATCGGCGTCGTCGAGCGCATGAACGCGGCCCGGGCTGCGGCGGCGGATCCAGCGAGCCCGTTCGACCCTCCGCATACGACCATGACCTGCAATGTCGTGCGCGGCGGGACGCAGGCGAACATCATGGCGGGCGAGTGTGTCTTCGACTGGGATCTCCGCTCGATCCCGGGCGACGATCCGGACGCCGCGCTCGCGGAGTTCGCCGAGGCCGCCCGCGCCGTCGAAGCGGAGATGCGGGCGATCGATCCGCGCTGCTCGGTCACAGTGGAGCGGGTCGCCAATGCGCCCTCTCTAGCGCCCGCACCGTCGAACCCGGCGGCGGAGCTCGCCTTCGCGCTCACGGGCGAGAACGCCTCCGGGGCCGTCGCCTACGCCGCCGAGGCGGGCCAGTATCAGGAGGCGGGGCTGCCGGTCGTCGTCTGCGGCCCAGGCTCCATCGATCAGGCCCATCAGCCGGACGAGTTCATCGCCCTCGATCAGGTCGCCGCGGGGGTCCGGTTTATGGGAAGGTTGCGCGAGCGGCTTAAACGCTGAGCCGCGCCTAAACCCACCTTTAAGCCCGTCCCGGCCATCTTCGCCCCTGTTGAGTAGAGCCGAGGGGTCGGGGTGGTGAAATCCAACGCATCGGTCGCGCGTTGCCGGGTCTGCGGGTCGCGGTCGCTGTCGTCGGCCTTGCCGGCTGTCGGCGGGCGCAGCGCCGATGATCCCGCATCCGATCCGGTCGCTTACATCGTCTGCGACGCGATGGGCGACGACGAAGCCTGCGGCGTCGTTCAGGCCGAAGCGGCGGCGCCGTCCTCGCGTCCCCTCGAACCCGTCGTCCCCGTCGGCGCCGCGGCCGCCCGCCGCACGGCGAGGGCGGCGCGCGCCGTCTCCGACGCGATCGGCGGCCGTGTTCTTGAAATCGGCGCCGACGCCTTCGCGTCCGGCTGGTGGCGCACGAGCGCAAGCGATGATTTCGGCGAGACCGTCATCCACCGCGCCGACCGCGCCGACCTGCAGGACGCTCCGGGCGAGGCCTTCGACCTCATCGTCTCCCAGCAGGTTCTTGAAAACGCCGACGCGCCGCTCTCCCACGCCCGCGCCGTCTGCAAGCATCTCGCGCCGGACGGCGTCTGGCTCATCGAGACCGCTTACGCTCCGGCGGCTGTCGCCCAGGCGCGGGCCGACGTCTTTCGTCGGCCGATGCGCACCGTTTACGGACTGTCTTCAATTGAACATCTCGCCCGTCGCTCCCGGATGAAAGTCGTCCGTGGGGCGCTGATCGACGAAGCCCGCACCCTCCGGGTCGCGCTCGTACGCCGGTCCTCGACGGCGTGGGACGATGCGGCGGCGCAGGAGGCCCTCGCCGATCTCTGGGACGCCGAAGCCGCTCTCAACCTTCGCCGCGCCGCGCCCTTCGAGGCGCTCACCGAGCGCTGGGAGGAGATCGCAGTGCGAACCCGTACGGCGCTTCAGGAGGCGCCCGCCCCGCGGCTCCTCTGGGCGGACGACGCCGCGGGGCGCGCCTACGCCCGCCGTCTCGGGGTTTCGGACCTCATCGACGAAGGCGCGGACGCGCCGGCGAGCCTTCTCGTCCAGACGCCGACGGACGAACGAAAAGCGCTGGAGACGTTGAGCGATTTCATCGGTACGGGAGGCGCTTGCGTCCTCTCCGGCCTCAGAACGCAAGTCGTCGGCGCGGACGCCTATCCGATGGCCCTCGCGCGCGCTCTGGCGGAAAGCTCCGCACCCGGCGAGATTGCGACCCTGCACGCCGTGCTGCGCGCCGCCGGCCGACCCCGCCTCGTGCGCGACGCGGCCCGCTCACTCGGCGCCTGAAGGCGGACCCTCGACGGTCAGAAACCACCGCCTGTCGCCTTCAAGCGCGACGGCGGTGAGGCGGCCGGTTAACACCGCTCCCGTATCGACGCCGATGCGCCCGGGCTCGTTCGCAATTTTCCGCTGGCGGTGGTGCCCGTGAACGACGACACGCCCCGGCGCGGCTTCCGGTGCCTTGTGAAACTCCGAACGGATCCAGAGGAGGTCGTCCGCCTCCTGCTCTTCAAGTGGAACGCCCGGCCGCAGCCCGGCATGGACGAAGATATAGTCGCCGATCTCCGTGTAGAGAGGAAGCGTGCGGATGAAATCGAGGTGAGAGGCGGGAATCTTCTGCTTCAACGCCTCGCGAAGTTCATCGAGGTCCAAACCTGATGCCGCGACCCAATAACTCGCTGCGGTCTCCAGCCCGCCCCATTCCAGCCAGACGTCCGAGCCTTCGGCCCCGTCCAGAAAATCGAGGAGCGCCTGCTCGTGATTGCCGCGGAGAAATTGCGTGCGCGGATCGGCGTCGCGCCTTTTAAGGCAGGCCTCCAGGACGCCCGCCGTATCCGGTCCGCGGTCGACGAGGTCGCCGAGCAGGATCACGTGCGCCTCGCCGCGGCCGTGGGCGTCCGCATCGATCGTTGCGAACATTTCTTCCAGCAGGTCGAGCCGGCCGTGCACGTCGCCGATCGCGTAAACGACGGCGCCGTCCGGAACCTGCGCTTTCGGCTTGGTTGAGAGAAACGGCGGTTTGAACTTCATCGCTTGTTTCTAAAGCGCGCGGCGGGCGAACGCGAGCCGCGGTCTGTTCAAGTCGGAGCGAATGCGCTCTATCTCGCTGCGGCGAAAAGGACCGGACCCATGAACGTGCTCGTCACCGGCGGCGCAGGCTATGTCGGCGCCCACATGACGCTGCGCCTCGTCGAGGCGGGCTTTCGCCCGATCATTCTCGACGATTTCTCGACGGGTTCGCGCGATTTCGTGAAAGACCGCGTCGTCTATGAGGGCGACATCGCCGATCAGGCGCTGGTCGCCCGCATCCTGCGCGAGCATGAGGTGCGCGAAGTCATCCACTTCGCCGGCTCCTCGCTGGTGCAGGACTCCATGTCCCGCCCTCTCAACTACTATCGCGACAACACCGTGAAAAGCCGGGCGCTGATCGAGGCGTGCGTCGACGCGAAGGTCGAGCGCTTCGTCTTCTCCTCGACCGCCGCCGTCTACGGAACGCCGGAGCGCTCGCCCGTCGCCGAGACGGCCCCCCTCGCGCCGATCTCCGCCTACGGCGCCTCCAACATGATGACGGAGCGCATCCTGCAGGACGCCGCCGCCGCATACGGTTTCAAGTACGTCGCGCTGCGCTATTTCAATGTCGCAGGCGCGGACCCTGACGGCCGGGCGGGGCAGGGCGGCAAGCCGACCCATCTTGTAAAGGTCGCCGCCCAGATCGCCTGCGGCGTGCGCAAAGAAGCGCTGCAGATCTTCGGCGAGGATTATCCAACACCGGATGGAACCTGCATCCGGGACTACATTCACGTCACCGACCTCGTCGACGCCCATACCGAGGCGATGAGCCATATGCGCGTCGGCGGGTCCTCGCTCGTTCTGAACTGCGGTTACGGGCGGGGCTATTCCGTGCGCGAGGTGATCGACGCCGTGGAGCGGGTCACGGGCGCGCCCCTTCCGACGGAGCCCGCCCCCCGGCGCGCCGGAGACGTGCCGCAGCTGATCGCTGACGACGCCGCGATCCGCACGCGCCTCGGCTGGACGCCCCGATACGATGATCTCGATTTCATCGTCCGCACCGCCATCGACTGGGAGATCCGGCTCGCCGCGCGCGCCCGGCTGGAGGATTTGTGAAAGTTGCTCTGCGTGGTCTCTTCATCGTCGTTTTCATCGGCGTGACGATCATTTCGCTGATCCCGAACCCTGAAAACGCGCCCGCCGGCGGGACGATGACGCGTTGGCTTGCGCTCCTCTTTCTGGGGGCCGAACAGCATGCGGACAAGGTCGGCCATTTCCTCGCCTACGGCGCGCTCGGCTTCCTCGGGGCCGCCTCCCGCGTCCGCGTTCCACGTATCGACGCTCTCGGTCCGGCGGCGCTCGCGCTCTGGGGCGTCGTTATGGAACTCGGCCAGGGGCTGATCGCCGCCCGCGACACGGAGGGGCTGGATGCGCTCGCCAACTCCCTCGGCGCCGGGGCCGGCTGGGCCGGCGGGGTTGTCGCCCTCTTCGCGGCGTCGCGATTTCTGGGTGCGGAGAAAGCCGCGTGAGCGTCGTCGCGATCATCCCGGCGCGCTACGCCTCTTCACGCCTGCCGGGCAAGCCGTTGCTCGCCGAGACGGGCAAGCCCCTCGTCATTCATGTCGCCGAACGCGCCGAGGCGGCGGCGGCCGTGTCGCTTGTCGCGATCGCGACGGATGACGCGCGCATCGCGGACGCCGCCGAGGCGAGCGGTCGGCGCGCCGTGATGACCGATCCCGGCCATGAGAGCGGGACCGAGCGGGTCGCCGAGGCCGCGCGCATCCTCGAGGACGAGGGGGCTCGCTTCGACGTCGTCCTCAACGTGCAGGGCGACGAGCCGGAGCTTAACCCGGACGATCTGGACGCTCTCGCGGCCGCCCACCGCGCCTCCGGCGCCTTCGCCTCGACGCTCGCCTGCCCGTTCCCGGCGGACGCGGTTTCAGGACCTGGCTCTCCAGCGGACCCCAACTGCGTCAAGGCCGTGCTTCGACCGTGGACGGAGAACGTGCTCGAAGCGCTCTATTTCACCCGCTCCCTCGCACCTTATCCGCGCGACGCGAAGGGCTCTGTCGTCGAACCGACCGCCTTTCACCTTCACCTCGGCGTCTACGCGTTTTCTCCCGAGAGCCTGCAGCGCTTCGCTGCGGCGCCGCCATCCCTCCTTGAGCGGACGGAACGACTGGAGCAGTTACGAATTCTGGAAATGGGCGAGCGCATCGCTGTCGCGAAGGTAAAGTCCGCCGCGCCGGGGATCGACACGTCGGGGGACTACGCAGCGTTCGTCGCGCGTTGCCGGGGGTCTTAAGACCGGCTTTCTAAAGCCGGAAGGTGTTCCCGAAACGGAGGACGACGCTCGTTCCTTCCGCCTGAAACTCCCGCGGGAACCGGTCGGGATCTGCTTGTGCGGAGTGTCCGACAGCGAGAAGCACCTCCGTCTGCGGACGGGGTTCCCAGCGGACGCGGGCGAGAACCCCGACCTGTTCCGAAATATTGTCATACTGCATTTCGGCGTTCGCCGAGAGGCGCGGGTTAAGGTTCGCCCGCACTTCCGCCGAGCCGATATGGATGTGCGCCTCGCCGCCCGGCAGATCGAAAAAGCGCTGATCATAACGGCCTTCCAGCTGCAGGAACCGGTTCGGCCGCAGCTGGAAGCCAGTCCACCAGTTGATCCGGTTGCCATCGTAGAATTCGCAGCAGAGGCCGCCCGCAAAGAGCGAGGCGCGGCGCTGGCGGGTGGTCCAGAACTCCGCCACGTGATCCGTCCACCCATAGGAGCGGGCTGGGATTTCGATTGCATTGGCGATCGTGAACGGCTCGGTGATCAGGATGCGCTGGTATTCGGCGTTGGCGAAAAAGCCGTCGCCGTAATCGGTCACCACCTCGAAGAAGGCGCCCGTAAACTCCTCAAGCGGGTCGGCTTCCAAGTCCTGCACGATGGTGGTCCAGCCGCCGAAATCGATATTGCGGGCGAGGGGTTTGTTCGGTCGCCAGCGGCGACGATATTCCGCGCCAAATTCCCGGAAGCCGCGGCGGTTCACGAAGCCGAGCGCGGGATCGTAGTTCTCGCCCCACTCCTTGGCGCGCAACTCCCAGCGCCATCTGTCGTTCGGGTAGGCGAGTTCGAAGCCGTAGAAATCGTCCGAAACCGGATCGCCGACTACGAACTCTTCTTCTCCCGTCGCGGGATTGAACTCGACCGAAAGCTCTTCGTTCTCGCTGCGCACGTAGGCGGCGTCGAGCTGCAGAACGCCTTTTCCGAAGACGGAGTTGTTTCTGAGCTGCACGTCGACGCCGAGAGTTGAGGCCTCGCGCAGCCCGCGCGGGTCGCCATAAGTGGCGACGACGCCGATCTTGGAGTCCCCGAAGACGCGCGCCGACACCCGCGCGGCGCCGAGCGTCTGCGCGTCAAGCTCGCGCGACCGGCCGAGGGCGCCGTCGTCGATATCGCGGGCGCCCGTCTGTACGACGAGGCCGCCGATATCGAGCTTGCCCGCCCGGCCGGCGATCTTCAGCCCGCCGTCGAGATTGACCTCCTGCCCGTCGACGAGCCCGATCCGGCGCGTAAAAAACGGCCTGCCGTTCGGGTTGCCGAGCACGCGGCCGCCGAACTCGAAAATCGCCGTGTCTTCCAGAAAGAAGCCGCGGGTCTCTGGGAAAAAGAGGGAAAAACGACCCGTATTGACCTGCCGGTTGTCGAGGGGCGTGTCTGAAAAGTCCGTGTTCGCCGTTAGAACGGCGTTGAGGGACGGGGTCAGCCGCACGAAGACGTCGCCTGAAGGCTCGCCCGTGACGTCTTCATCGCCGGTCGTCTCGTCGCGCGACCAGCCGGCTGCAATGAAGCCGCGGGCGTCGACGCCGAGGCCGGTCTTGCGCGCGCGGATCCCGGTGAGGCGGCCGATGCCGCCGGTGTCGACCCGACCGCGATTGCGGTCGATCATCGACCAGCGGATCTCTTCATTGCGCCGTGGGATCGTCCGTACGACATTGAAACCCCACTGATCCGCATCAGGATTGAAAGCGATCGTGCGAAACGGAATTTTGAACTCGGCGACCCACCCGGTTTCGGTGCGTTTCGCTCGCGCGTTCCAGATGGCGTTCCA
>JBCBJX010000043.1:0-23749 GCA_038522735.1 Pseudomonadota bacterium | reverse complement strand
CGACGACAGCGGCTTCGACCTCGAGATCGGCGCCCGCGCGGTCCTCCTCAACCGGATCGAAGGCGGCGCGTTCGTGCGCTACACGGACGTCGGCGCCGTGGGCGCGGTGTCGAGCCTTGAGGACATTGAAAACGAAGACGACATCCGCGGCGGGGCCCAGGCTGCGTTGCGATTCGTCGGCCCGCTCTGGGCGACGGTGCGCTACGAGACCGGCGACGTCGACACGGTGTTCGTCGGCGCGCGGGTGTCGTTCTAGCCGTCGCCGGATTTTGACAAACGGCGATCGAATTTCGGTCTTAATGTCTGCGTAACCGGTGCGCTGTCCGAGGACGGCGCGCCGTTCCCGGTGAGCCATTCAGGTCGGGGAACGCCCGATCGCAATTCGTGAGGAGACCACGATGAAACTATTCGCTCTCGGCGCCGCTGCGGCGCTCTTCGTTTCGGGCTGCATGACCTACGACCCGTATTCGGGCGAGAAGAAAACCTCGAACGCCACCAAAGGCGCCATCGGCGGCGCGGTCGCGGGCGCGGCGGTCGGCGCCCTGACGCAGACCTCCGACGGCAAGGAAGCCTTCAAGAACGCCGTGATCGGCGCGGCGGCGGGCGCAGCGGTCGGCGGCGGCGTCGGGGTCTATATGGACCGTCAGGAAGCCAAACTCCGCCAGCAGCTTGAAGGCTCCGGCGTTCGCGTCGTGCGCAACGGCGACAATATCCAGCTCGTCATGCCGTCGGACATCACCTTCGCCTCGGCGCAGGCCTCGGTGACCTCCTCCTTCGACAACACGCTGCAGTCCGTCGCGCTCGTCCTCAACGAGTTCGACAAAACCCAGATCGCGATCGCCGGCCACGCCGACGCGCAGGGCGCTGATGATTACAATCTCAGCCTCTCCCAGCAGCGCGCCCAGTCGGTCGCCTCGGCGCTCGCATCGCGCGGCGTCGATCCGACGCGCATCCAGGCCGTCGGCTATGGCGAAACTGCGCCGATCGCGGACAATTCCACCCCGTCCGGCCGCGCCCTCAACCGCCGCGTCGAGGTGCAGATCATCCCGCAGGGCGTGTAAGCCGCTCAAGCTGACCGCCGACTTCCCGCGGCTCGACCGCGGGACCCATGGCGCGGGCGTCGATCGCATGGGCGAAACGATCGATCGGCGTTCGTCAAACTGGAAACTCCCCGGATCCTGCGGTTAAGCCGCGGGAAGCCCGTGGAGGGGAAAGTCAGAGAAACTCCGGCGCGGCGACCGCGGCCGGAGTTTTCATTTTGCGGAGGAGGGGCCCATGCGGATCATCGACGGGATTTCTGAGATTGCGGGCGGCTATGAGGCGATGCTCTGCGACGCCTGGGGCGTCATCCACAACGGCCGCCGGGTGTTCGAGGGCGTCGCAGAGGCGATGGCGACCTTCCGCAAGGAGCGGGGCCCCGTCCTCATCCTGACGAACGCGCCGCGCCCGGCCGAGATCATCCCCGCCCAGCTCGACCGCCTCGGACTGCCGCGCGAGTGCTGGGACGCGATCGTCACCTCCGGCGACGCGACCATGTTCGAATTCAACCGCCGCGCCCCGGGCCCCGCCTTTCGTCTGGGCCCGGAAAAAGACGACCCGATGTTCGCCGTCGGCGGCCTCCGGTTCGCGCCGATGGAAGAGGCGGCCTTCATCGCCTGCACCGGTCTTTTCCACGATGAGACCGAAGAGCCCGAAGCCTACCGCGATCTTCTGAAAGAGGGCGCGGACCGAGGGATCCCCATGGTCTGCGCCAACCCCGACATCATCGTCGATTTCGGCGGCAAGCGCATGTGGTGCGCGGGCGCCCTCGCGGCGATTTACGAGGAGCTCGGCGGATCCGTCGTGCACGTCGGAAAACCCCACCCGCCGATCTACGGCCTCGCCTACGAAAAAATGCGCGCCGTCGCCGGTCGCGACATCCCGCGCGAGAAGATCCTCGTCATCGGCGACGGCCTCGCGACCGACATCGCCGGCGCGAACGCGCAAGGCCTCGACGTCGTCTTCGTCGCCTCCGGCATCCACGGCGAGGACGCGCGGGGGGAGGACGGCGCGCTCGATGGCGCGAAGCTGGAGGTCGTGCTGTCGGTGAGCGGGCGGACGGCGGTCGCAGCCATGGAAGGCTTGCGGTGGTGAGGCTTCCGGCGTGACGGTATCAGGCGAGATCGATTGACGGAGACACCCATGCGCCTCATCGCTTCGCTTTTCCTCGCCGCCCTTCTTTCGAGCGCCGCCCGCGCCGACACGCTGATCGTCGCGAACAAAGTCGAGCACACGGTCAGCTTCATTGATCTTGAGACCGGCGAGGAGCGCGTGCGGACGTCGACGGGCCGCGCGCCCCACGAAGCGGCGGTGTCGCCGGACGGGCGGACCGCCGTCGTCGTCTCTTACCGGGAGCGGGGCTATGACGGACAGTCCCTCCACGTCTTCGACTTCGCGACGGGCGCGCGGACGAACATCATCGACATCGCTCCGCACACGGCGCCCCATGGTCTGAAGTGGATTCCCGGAACCCGCCTCGTCATCGCGACGACGGAGGCGACCGAGGACGTGATCCTCGTCGACGTGGACGCCGGCGCGGTCGTTTCGTCGATCAGGACCGATCAGCGCGGGACGCACATGGTCGCCCTCTCGCCGGACGCGAGGCGCGCCTATACCGGCAACATCGCCTCGGGCACGTTCACGGTCGTCGATCTCGAAACCCGCGCCAAGGTCCGCGACGTAAAGGCGGGGCGGGGAACCGAGGCGATCACGGCGACGCCGGACGGTAAAGAAATCTGGGTCGGGAACAATTCCTCCCGCAACGTGATGGTGTTCGACGCGGCGACCTTCGAGCGGCTCGCGACGATCGGGACGGAGGGCGTTCCTATCCGGGTCGAGATCAGCCCGGACGGCCGGCTCGCGGCGGTCAGCGAGTTCGACCGCAACGTCGTCGGGATTTACGAGACGGCCTCGCGGGAGCGCATCGCTGAGATCGATCTGCGCGCGGCCGGCGGGACCACGCCGGTGACGCTCCTCTGGTCGCCGGACGGCGCGCTCCTTTGGGCGGCCGCCACGCGGGCGGCGCGTGTGATCGAGATCGACGCGGTCGACTGGACCGTGCGCCGGACCCTCCTTGCGGGCGCGGGCTCCGACGGGCTCGCCTGGTCGCCGATCGACACCGCGCCGGCGGACTGACGGCCCCGCTCACCCTCGGCGTTGCCGCGGCCCGCGGCCGGCCTTAAAGGCCGGGGGGATGACGGTTTTTCTGGCGGACAGGCCGGTCGCGGCGACGGCGCGGGGCGCGGTTGCGGTGCTCGGCAATCTCGACGGGGTCCATCTCGGCCACCAGGCGCTGATGGAGGCTGCCGGCGGCGCCGCGCGCGAGCGGGGCGCGAGGCTCGCCGCCGTCACCTTCGACCCGCACCCGCGCCGGCTCTTTCAGCCGGACGCGGAACCTTTCCTCATCACGACCCTCGAACGCCGGGCGGAGCTGCTGCGCGCCGCCGGCGCGGCCCACGTCTTCGCGATCCCGTTCACCCGCGACACGGCGGCCATGTCGCCCGAAGAGTTCGTCGACGAGATGCTGATCGAGCGCTTGGGGCTCGCGGGCGTCGTCGTCGGCGCGGAGTTCGAGTTCGGTAAGGCGCGGACGGGGAACGCAGCGATCCTCGCCCAGCTCGGCGCGATCCGCGGCCTCTTCGTCGGCGCTCTCGATCCGGTGGCGCCGGAGGACCGGGCGGAGAAGTTTTCGTCTTCGGACATCCGGGCGGCGCTGGAGGCGGGCGACGTGAAAGCCGCCGCCGCCGTTCTCGGCCGGCCTTGGGACGTGCGCGGCGTCGTCCAATCCGGAGAGAGGCGCGGGCGGACCATCGGTTTTCCCACCGCCAATCTCGACCTCGGCGCCCTCCTCAGGCCGCGCAACGGTGTCTACGCGGTCCGGGTCGGAATGGAAGGGGAGGGGATGGCGCGCCCCGGCGTCGCGAATTTCGGCCGGCGGCCCACGGTCGGCGGCGCGGGGCGGCTGCTCGAGGTCCATCTCTTTGACTTCGCTGAAGATCTCTACGGAAAACGCCTCGACGTCGCCTTCGTCGATTTCCTGCGCGAGGAGCGGAAATTCGACGGGCTCGACGCTCTGAAGGCCCAGATCGCCGCCGACAGCGACAAGGCCCGCGCGCTTCTCGCGGACGAGTGATCTTTCGCCCCAATTCCGCCCATTTGTGACCGATTGTTGCAGGTACGGGAAGGGACGAGCGAACAAAGGAGCGCGTCATGCGTTTGTTGAAACGCGGCGGTCTCGCCGCCATCGCCGGCCTCGCGCTGGTTCCTGCGGCCGTCACCCTCTCCGCGACGCCGGCCCTCGCAGACGGGCCCCACGGTCACGGCTACTACAAGCACCGCGTCCACGGACACTACGGGCGCCATTACCGCCATCGCCCGAAGACGGTGGTGGTGAAGCGCTATAACGGCGACGGCCTCGCCGTGGCCGCGGGTCTCATCGCCGGCGCCGTGCTCCTCGACAACGTGCTGGACAACCGCGCCGCGGCGCGTCGGCCCAATTACGTCGATTACGGGTACGGCTACGCTCCGACTGCGTATCCCGCCGCCTACAGATATCCGGCGAGCTATGGCTACCAGCGGCCCATGACGACCCAGACGACGACCGTCTACGTCGCGCCGCAATACGTGCAGGGCGCGCCCGCCGGCTATCAACCGCCACCGGCGCCGCAGCAGTATGTCGATCCGCAGGCGCTGCAGTCGCAGCCGACCCAGCAGACCTACTATGAGCGCCCGCCGAACGGCCTGCCGGCCCCGGGCGACGCCTATCTGCCTGCGGAGCCGGCTCAGCCCTATTTTGAGAACAACGCGCCCGTGCAGCCGCAGCCGACCGCGGCTCCGGGCTCGTACGAACGTGCGTACACGGACTGCGCGGTGCGCGCTCGCTCGGTCGCGGCTCAGCAGGGCGCTGCAAGCTCTTTCGTCTCGGACGTGACGAACGTCGCCCAGTTGCCGGACGGCGCCTATGAGATCACCGGCTTCCTCGCGACGGACACGATCAACGGCTCCTTCGCCCGCCGCTTTATCTGCGTCACCGACGCGTCCGGCGTGCGCACGCTTTCGGTGGAGTAATCAAAACGGCCCCTTCCGGCGGACGTTGGGACGTGAGGATCAAAAAAGCGCCGCACGGATCATCCGTGCGGCGCTTTCGTTTCGGGGCTCGGCGACGTCAGTGGCTGATCGCCGGGTCCATGGTTTTCGCCTGCTCGACCCATTTTTCCGTCTCGGAGAGCGCCGGGGCGCGGCGGGCGAGCTTTTTCTCTTCGTTCACCTTCGCCATCGCCTCGGTGAGGTTGGCGGCGTTGCGGGTCGCAAGCTCCTTCACCGTGTCGACGCCCGCGGCTTCGAGCAGTTCCGCGAACTCCTCGCCGACGCCCTTGATGCGCATGAGGTCGGCCTGGTTGGCCCAGCGCAGGATCAGCTTGTCGGAGATGCCCGTCGCCTCGGCGAGCGCCTTGCGGCCGGCTTTCGAGCCGGCTTTGGCGAGGTAGTCGTCGGTCGTCTTGACGCCTTCAGCTTCCAGCTTTTCAGCATAGGCCGGGCCGATGCCTTCGACTTCGGTGATTTTGTAGCTCATGAGCGGATCCCCTTTGTTGTTGCGTGCGCGCGATACTCGCCCGGTCCGGACCGATTCGTCCAGCGCCGCGGCCCGTGCTAGAAAGCGCTTATGAGACATCAGCGGGCGATGCGAATTACCGGCCCGGTCCGCGCCTGAAGGCGGCGGATCGGGAGCGCTTGTCCTTTTCGCCCGGCGTCCCTAGACGCATCCCGTTCTATTCATCGGATTTTGACCCCATGCCCGACGCACCCGCTGCGCCCGCCGCGCGCGATTACAAATCGACCCTCTTCCTGCCGCAAACGGACTTCCCCATGCGGGCGGGCCTGCCGAAGGCCGAGCCGAAATGGCTGGAGCGCTGGGAGCGGCTCGGCCTTTACGAGCGCCTGCGCGAGCACGCGAAAGGTCGTCCGCCCTTCGTCCTCCATGACGGCCCGCCTTACGCCAACGGCCACATTCATATGGGGACGGCCCTTACCAAGGTTCTGAAGGACATGATCGTCCGCTCCCGGCAGATGGCGGGCTTCGACGCCAATTACGTTCCGGGCTGGGACTGCCACGGGCTTCCCATCGAGTGGAAGGTGGAGGAGGAGTTCCGCGGCAAGGGGCGCTCCAAACGCGACGTGCCGTCCTCGGAGTTCCGGGCCCGCTGCCGGGAGTACGCGGCGCACTGGATCGATGTGCAGTCGGAGGAGTTTCAACGCCTCGGCGGCGCCGGCGACTGGGAAACGCCGTACACCACCATGGCCTATGAGGCCGAGGCGATCATCGCCGCGGAGCTCTGGAAGTTCCGCGATAACGGACTTCTCTATCGCGGCTCGAAGCCCGTCATGTGGTCGCCGGTGGAGCAGACGGCCCTCGCCGAGGCTGAGATCGAGTACCACGACAAGCAGAGCCCGACGATCTGGGTGCGGTTCAAGCCGGTTGCGGGAGCGGCGGACGACGTCAAGGACGCCTCCGTCGTCATCTGGACGACGACGCCATGGACGATCCCGGGCAACCGGGCGGTGTGCTACGGGCCGCGGCTTTCCTACGGTCTTTACGAAGTCGCGGCCCTTGAGGAGGGACTGGAGTTCGATCCGTGGGCGGCGCCCGGCGACAGGCTTTTGCTTGCGGATAATCTTGCGCAATCGGTCTTCAGCGCCGCGAAAATCGCCGATGCGAAGCGCCTGCGCGACGTGTCCGCCGAGGAACTCGGCGCCATGACGCTCGCCCATCCGTTCCGCGGCGCGGGCTACGCGTTCGACGTGCCGATGCTCGCCGGCGACCATGTCACCGACGACGCCGGTACGGGGTTCGTGCACACCGCACCCTCCCACGGGCAGGACGACTTCGAGGCGTGGATCGCCCACGGCCGCTCCTACGCCGACATTCCGCACCCGGTGGGCCCCGACGGCGCCTATACGAAAGACGCGCCGGGCTTTGAGGGGCTGAAGATCCTCAGGACCGAAGGCAAGAAACAGGGCGAGGACGCCGACGCCAACAAGGCGGTGGTCGCGAAGCTGATCGAGGAGGGCGCGCTCCTCGCCCGGGGGCGGCTGAAGCACTCCTACCCCCATTCCTGGCGGTCGAAGGCGCCGATCATCTTCCGCAACACGCCCCAATGGTTCATCGCCCTCGACAAGCCGCTGGAGGACGGGGAGACCTTGCGCGACAAAGCGCTGCGCTCCATCGACGAGACGCAGTTTACGCCGGCCTCGGGCAAGAACCGCCTCCGGAGCATGGTGGAGGGGCGCCCGGACTGGCTGATCTCCCGCCAGCGCGCCTGGGGCGTGCCGCTCGCGATCTTCGTGCACAGAGAAACCGGCGACATTCTCAAGGACGCCGCCGTCGACGCCCGCATCGCCGAGGCGATGCGCGCCCGCGGCGCTGATGCGTGGTTTGATACGCCGACGTCCGAGTTTCTGGGCGCCGATTATTCGGAGAACGACTGGGAGAAAGTCGAGGACATCCTCGACGTCTGGTTCGATTCAGGGACGACCCACGCCTTCGTCGTCGAGGCGCGCAGCGACCTGACCTGGCCGGCGGACGTTTATTGCGAAGGCTCCGACCAGCACCGGGGCTGGTTCCAGTCTTCGCTCCTGCAAAGCTCGGGCACCCGCGGCCGGGCGCCCTACGGCCACGTCGTCACCAACGGCTTCGTCGTCGACGCCGAGGGCCGCAAGATGTCGAAATCCCTCGGCAACGTCGTCTCGCCCCAGGACGTGATCAAACAGTACGGCGCCGACATCGTCCGCATCTGGGTCGCGCAGGCGGACTACACCGAGGACATGCGGGCGGGCGATGAAAGCTTCAAATCGGCCGCCGACGCCTATCGGAAGATCCGCAACACCCTGCGCTATCTTCTGGGCGCCCTCAACGGATTTTCGGACAGCGAACGGATCGATCCGCGGGACATGCCGGAGCTGGAGCGCTACGCCCTCCATCTCCTCGAAAAAACGGGGCGCGAGGTGCGCGCCGCTTATGAGGCCTACGATTTCAAGCAGGTCTGGCGGCGGCTCTTCGACTTCATGACGCTCGATCTCTCGGCGTTCTATCTCGACGTGCGGAAGGACGTTCTTTACTGCGACGCGCCGTCGAGCCTGCGCCGCCGCGCCGCGCGGACGGTGATGGAGACCCTGTTCGACCGGCTGACCTCCTGGCTCGCGCCGATCTGCGTTTTCACCGCCGAAGAAGCCTGGCTCACCCGTTTCCCGTCCGAGGACGGATCGGTGCACCTCCGCCAGTTCGCGGATGCGCCGGCGGCGTGGCGCGACGACGCCCTGGCTGCGAAATGGGCGAAGATCATGCAAGCCCGCCGCGCCATAACAGGAGCCCTTGAGATCGAACGGCGCGAGGAGCGGATCGGGGCGAGCCTCGAAGCCGCGCCGACGGTCTATGCGGACGATCCGGACGTCGCAGCGGCGATCGGTTCGGTCGACATGGCGGAAATCGCCATCACCTCCGGCCTCACCATCGGGGAGGGGGCCGCGCCGGAGGCCGCCCGTCGCATCGAGGATGCGCCCGGCGTCGCCATCGTTCCGGCCCGCGCTGCAGGCGAGAAATGCCAGCGCTGCTGGCGGGTCCTCGACGAGGTTCCGAGAGGCGGCGTCTGCAAGCGCTGCGCGGCGGCGGTTCAGGAAATCGAGGGGCGCTGATGAAACTCGACGCCGAAAGCCTGAAGGCCGCGGCCCGGGCGCGCCTCGCCGACGCACGGACCAATCCTCTGTTCTGGCGCGGGGTCGCCCTCTTCATCGCCGTCGTCGCGCTCGATCAGGCGACGAAGATGTGGATCCTGCACGGGCTGGCCCTCGCGCCCGGTCAGTCGATAGACCTCTCGTCCGTCTTCGACCTCACCTATGTGCAGAACACGGGCGTCAGCTTCGGTCTCCTGTCAGGCGGCTGGGCGCGGTGGATCCTGACGGTTTTCTCGGTCGCCGTGGCGGCCGGGCTTCTCGTCTGGCTGACCGAGGCGCAGCGGCTCCTGCCGGCGCTCGGGGTCGGCCTCATCGCCGGCGGCGCCTTCGGCAATGCGATCGACCGGTTCTTTTACGGCTACGTCGTCGATTTTCTCGACTTCTCCGGCCTCGGCTTCGTCTGGGTCTTCAATGTCGCGGACGCCGGCATCAATGTCGGCGTCGCGGCGCTGATCCTCGACGCGATCCTCCATCGTGAGGACGGGGCCGCCGGTTTTGACGCCCCGCCCGGCGACGGGGTACACGACCAGTCTTCGAAAGGCTCCCAGCAGGACCGTCGCGTATGACCCGCTTCCCTTCGCTTTTCCGCAGCGCGCAAGCCGCCGCGCTTCTGGCTTGCGCGCTCACCGCCGGCGGCTGCGGCGGTCTCGGCAAGGCCCTCGGCGTCGGCAAGTCGCCGCCGGATGAATTCGCCATCGTGACGCGCGCGCCCCTCGTCGTGCCGCCCGATTTCGCGCTTCGCCCGCCGCGGCCGGGCGAGGCGCGCCCGCAGGAGCTTTCAACGTCCCAGCGCGCGCAGGTCGCGCTGTTCGGCGTCGCGTCGACGGCCGAGCCGGACGACGGTCAGCCGAGCCTCGGCGAGCAGGTGATGATGCAGAACGCCGGCGTTCTCAGCTCCGACCCGAACATCCGCGCGCTCGTCGACGCCGAAGCCGGCGGTATCGGCCGCAAGTCGACGAGCCTCGCCAACCAGATCATCTTCTGGCGGACCGACGGGCCGAATATCGACGACAGCGAAGCGCCGCTCGTGGTCGACAATCCGGAAGAGTGGCTGGCGAACCGGCGCAAGGCGATCGAGAACGTCGTCGGCGAAGGCGCCGAGGTGCGGATCGGCCGCTCGCGCATCCTCAATCTGCCGGGCGTGAAGTGAGCCGCGCGGCCCGCGAGGGCCGCGACTCGCGCGATACTGCGGCCATGTCCGCTAGCCTTGCGCTTTCCACCCCGACCGTCCGCGCGCGGCGGCCGATCCGCCGCCTGCCGGCGACGACCGTGAACCGCATCGCCGCCGGGGAGGTGATCGAGCGGCCCGCCAGCGCCCTAAAAGAACTCGTTGAAAACGCCCTCGACGCCGGCGCCCGCCGCATCGATGTGACCCTCGAAAACGGCGGCAAGACCCTCATCCGCGTCGAGGACGACGGGTGCGGCATGGGGGCTGACGACCTTCTCCTCGCCGTCGAGCGCCACGCCACCTCGAAGCTCGCGCCCGACGCCGAAGGCGGCGTCGATCTTCTCAACATCGAGACCCTCGGCTTCCGGGGCGAGGCGCTGCCCTCCATCGGCGCGGTCGCGCGGCTCGAGATCGCTTCGCGCGCGGAAGGCGCCGGCGAGGCGTGGCGGCTCGCGGTCGAAGGCGGCGCGCTGACGGAGCCGTCGCCGGCCGCCTTTGCGGGGTCCGGAACCGGGGTCGAGGCGCGGGACCTCTTCTTCGCGACGCCGGCGCGGCTGAAATTCCTGAAGTCGGACCGGGCCGAGGCGGGGGCGGCCTCCGACGTCCTGAAACGCCTCGCCATGACCCGCGCCGACGTCGCCTTTTCGCTGATAAGCGCCGGCCGGAAGAGCCTCTCGCTGAAAGCTGAGGCGGCCGGCCCGGCGGGGCGCTTGAAGCGCCTTTCCGCCATCATGGGCGCAGCCTTCGGCGAAAACGCGCTGGCGGTCGAGGCCGAACGGGAGGGCGTGCGGCTGACGGGCTTCGCGGGGGTACCGACCTTCAACCGCGGGCTGCCGGACCTTCAATACCTCTTCGTCAACGGGCGGCCGGTAAAGGACCGGCTGATCGTCGGGGCCCTCAGAGGGGCCTATGCGGATTTTCTCGCCCGCGACCGCCACCCGGCGGCGGCGCTCTTCATCGATCTCGACCCGGAGCGGGTGGACGTAAACGTTCATCCGGCCAAGACCGAAGTGCGGTTCCGCGACGCCGCCCTCGTGCGCGGGCTGATCGTCTCCGGGCTGAAGCACGCCCTCGCCGAAGCCGGCCACCGCGCCTCGACGACGGTGGCGGATTTCGCCCTCGGCCGAGCCCGGCCGGGCGGGGCGGGGAGCGCGCCTTCGCCCTCCTACGCCTACGCGCCGCCGCGCCCCGCGACGGAGGGGGCCGACGCATGGCTGCGCGCGGCCGCGCCGGAACCCTCCGAACGCCTCGCCGGGTTCTCCGCGCCGTCCGGCCGCTATGAGGCGACGCCCGCCGCCGACCCGGCGCGGGACTTCCCCCTCGGCGCGGCGAAGGCGCAGATCCACGAAACCTATATCGTCGCGGAGACCGCCGACGGCCTCGTCATCGTCGATCAGCACGCGGCCCATGAGCGCCTCGTCTACGAGCAGATGAAGAAAGACATCGCCGCCGGCGGCGTCGCCCGCCAGGCGCTCCTCATCCCCGAGGTCGTCGAACTATCAGAAGACGAAGCCGACCGCGTCGCGGCGCGGGCGGAAGAACTCGCCGAACTCGGCCTCGTCATGGAGCGGTTCGGTTCCGGCGCGATCGTCGTGCGCGAGACCCCGGCGCTCCTCGGCGAGGCGGACGTGCAGGGGCTCGTTCGCTCCCTCGCGGACGATTTCGCGGCGTATGACGCCGGCCTCAGCCTGAAAGAAAGCCTTGAAGAGGTATGCGGAACGATGGCCTGCCGCGGCTCGGTGCGCGCCGGCCGCCGCCTCGGCGCGGCTGAGATGAACGCGCTCCTGCGCGAAATGGAGGCGACGCCCCATTCCGGCCAGTGCAATCACGGGCGTCCCACTTACGTGGAGTTGAAGCGCGCCGACATCGAAAAGCTGTTCGGCAGACGCTGAAACTGCGGGTCGTCCGCGATCACGTTCGTAAAAACGTCGCACAAAATCCTTGCGTTCGGAGCCTGAAACGACGACATTTCGCTCGCAGACGACGATCTTTTACTCCGCTGACTCTTGAGTTCCTAAGCCAGCAGACGACGAAGACCTGCTGCAGACCCGCCGCCGCAATCAGGCGCGCGGCGGAACTCAAGGAGACAGAACGGATGGCCACCGGCACCGTCAAATGGTTCAACACCACCAAAGGCTTCGGCTTCATCGCGCCCGACGAGGGCGGCAAGGACGTTTTCGTCCACATTTCCGCCGTCGAGCGGGCGGGCCTGACCGGCCTTAAAGACAACCAGCGCGTCGAATACGAGCTCGAACAGAGCCGCGACGGCCGCTCCGCCGCGGGCAGCATCACGCTGATCGACTGACGGCTCGGTTGATGCTGAGTTGAGAAACGCGCCGGGGCGGCTGCTCCGGCGCGTTTTTCGTATCCGCAGGGCGCGCTAGAACAGCCGGACCGCCCGCGAGAGGACCCGCCCATGACCCGCATCACCGCCCCGGACCCCGCCGTCTATTCCGACGCCGCCATCGCGCCGGAGACCCGCGCGAACATCGAGTTCGTGGAAAAGACGCTCACGGAGCTGCCCTCGGCCTGGGAGTTCGAGCCGGCGGTGCTTCGCCAGCTGCGCAGGGAAGGGGTCGGCATCCTGCCGAACGAGCCCGCTTCGGCGATCGCGGAATGGCAGGAGGTGAAGGGCCTCGACGGGAACACCGTTCCGGTACGGATCTTCGCGCCGAACGGGCGGGGCGGCGCCCACAACGGGGTCTACCTGCACATTCACGGCGGCGGCTGGACGCTTGGGTCCGCGGACGCCCACGATCAGAGCCTTGAAAAACTCGCCCGCACGCTCTCCATCGCCGTCGTCTCGATCGAATACCGCCTCGCGCCGGAGCACCCCTATCCAGCGGGTCCGAACGATTGCGAGGCGGCCGCGCTCTGGCTTATCGAGAACGGTGCGAAGGATTTCAGAACCGACGCCTACGCCATCGGCGGAGAGAGCGCCGGCGGCCACCTCTCGGCGGTGACGCTCCTCCGTCTCCGGAACAAGCATAAGATCACGCCGTTCAGAGCAGCGAACTTCG
Source organism: Pseudomonadota bacterium (assembly GCA_038522735.1). Classification (GTDB taxonomy): domain Bacteria; phylum Pseudomonadota; class Alphaproteobacteria; order Caulobacterales; family Parvularculaceae; genus JBCBJX01. The sequence goes on along the minus strand of JBCBJX010000043.1, from coordinate 10,795 downwards.
TTTACGGCGGCTTCGACATGCAGCAGACGCCGAGCCAGCGGAACTGGGGCGACCGCAACCTCATCCTCAACGACCGCATGCTGACCTGGTTCGCCGACCATTTCCTGCCGCCGGCGGACTTTCCGTTCGAAAAACGCGGAGCGCCGGACATCTCGCCTCTCAACGCGCGGCTCCACGACATGCCTCCGGCGCTCTTCACCGTCGGCACCATGGACCCGTTGCTGGACGACAGCCTCTTCATGGCCGAGCGTTGGGCGGCGGCCGGGAACACCGCTGAGCTCGCCGTCTATCCCGGCGGCATCCACGCCTTCGACGCCTTCGATTTTCCCCTCGCCCATGAGGCGCGCGCGAAGATGACCGCCTTCCTCGGCGGCGTCTTCTCCTGATGGCCTCGGAAGAGCGCCATATTCCGCTGGTGGAGCTTGGCGACTTTCAGGATATGGGCGACGAGGCGATGACCGCCGCGGCGCAGACCTTCCGGGATCAGATCAAACGCCGCCATTCGATCCGCGCGTTTTCCGAAGCGCCGGTCCCGAAAGCGGCGATCCTCGCCGCGATTGAGGCGGCCGGGACGGCGCCGAACGGCGCGAACCACCAGCCATGGCATTTCTGCCTCGTCGGCGACCCGGCCGTGAAGCGCCGCATCCGCGAGGGCGCGGAGGCTGAGGAGCGGGAGTTCTACGCCGGCCGGGCGGGGGAGGAGTGGCTGGGCGCCCTCGCGCCCATCGGGACGGATGCGGAGAAACCCTTCCTTGAGACCGCGCCCTATCTCATCGTCGTCTTCGCCCAGCCGCGTGGCGGGCCGGCGCCGGGGGACGACAGGAAGAACTACTACGTGCGCGAATCGGTCGGCATCGCCTGCGGGTTTCTGATCGCGGCGCTCCACGCCGCCGGCCTCGCGACGCTGACCCACACGCCGGCGCCGATGAAGTTTCTGAACGAGATCTGCGGCCGCCCGGCGCAGGAGAAGCCCTTCCTTATCCTCGTGGTCGGCAGGCCGGCGGCGGACGCGACGGTTCCCGAGCACGCCCGCAGGAAGAAGCCGCTTTCCGAAATCGTCAGCGAATTCTGAACCGCCGCCTCGGTTCTGACATTAATGCTTGTTAGCCAAAGGTCCGCTGGGGGATGTCTCGGGTGCGGCCCCCGGGGGTCGCACCAACTAGAAGGAGAGATCCCATGAAAAAAGTTCTCGCGTTCATCGCTGCGGCCGGTACGGCGTTCGCCTCGTTCGCAGCCCTCGCCAATTCCACCATGGACGTTCTGCTCGGCGGCGCCGAGCTGGAGATCGCAAGCAGCGAAGGGTCCTACACGGTCCAGTTCAGCGACGACGGCACCTACACCACCAGCCTCGGATACGGCGGCACGTGGTCGCTCGACGGCGACGAGCTCTGCTTCGAGCGCGACAGCGGCGAGAGCGGCTGCTCGGATCTGCCTGAGGGCATGGATGTCGGCGACAGCTGGGACGGCGACGTCGCCGGCACGTCGGTGACCTTCACGATCGTCTAAGCGCCTTTAAAGCTGAGAAACCCGAACTGGGCCGGCCCCATCTCGCGCCGGTCCAGTTCTTCATAGGCGTCGCTGATCGCGGCGTCTTCATCCGCCCCCTGTTCGACGACCACGACGGCGCCGTCTGCGAGCCACCCGCCCGCCGCGAGGCTGTCGATCGCCTGTTGCGCGAGGCCCTTGCCGTAGGGCGGGTCGAGGAAGGCGAGGGTGAAGGGCCCGCCGAGGCCGGCGGGCTTCGCGCCGAGATCCGTCGCCGAGCGTCGGTGGATGCGGGTCGCCCCGAAGAGCCTCAGCGCCTCGATATTGTCGCGGATCGCGCCGCGGGCCGCCGCGTCCGTCTCGATGAAGAGGCAGAAGGCGCCGCCGCGGGACATGGCCTCGAGCCCCAGCGCGCCGGAGCCGGCGAAGGCGTCGATGATGCGCGCGCCCTCGAACCCGACGCCGATCCCGTGGGCGAGGATGTTGAAGAGCGACTCCCGCGCCCGATCCGTCGTCGGACGGGTCCTGTCGCCCTTGGGCGCGATGATGGGCCGCCCGGAATGCTCGCCGCCGACTATGCGCATGTCGCAAGATCCGTCCGCGCCGCCGTCCTTCGCGGCGCCGCTGCGCGGCTCCTCAGGACGAAGATCGAACTGAACTTCATCCTGAGGAGCGCGCTGACAGTGCGCGTCACGAAGGATGGCCGCACGCGCCGCACTCTCAAACCCCCAGCTCCGCCGCCGCCTTCTTCCCAAGCTGCTCCACCAGCTGCTTGCGCGGGACCTCTTCAAAAGCGCGCGTTTTGAGCGCGCCGATCTGGAACGGTCCGTAGGCGGTGCGGATGAGGCGGGCGGTCTTCAGCCCGAGATGGTCGAGGATCTTCCGCACCTCGCGGTTCTTGCCTTCCTTGATGGCGATGGTGAGCCAGGCGTTGCTCGCCCCTTGCGTCCTGTCGAGGGCGGCCTTCACCGGCCCGTACTGGACGCCGTCCACCTCGACGCCTTCGGCGATCTCCGCCAGCGCCTTCTCCGTCACCCGGCCGTGGACGCGGGCGCGGTAACGGCGGACCCAGCCGTTCGCCGGCAGCTCCAGATGCCGGGCGAGGCCGCCGTCGGTGGTCAGAAGGAGGAGACCCTCCGTCGTCAGATCGAGCCGGCCGACGGAGACGACGCGTGGGAATTTGTCCGGCAGCGCCTCGAACACCGTCGGGCGCCCCTGCGGGTCCTTATGGGTGGTGACGAGGCCGGCGGGCTTGTGGAAGCGCCAGAGGCGGACGGGCTCGGCGGTTTTGAGGCGCTCGCCGTCGACGCGGACGTCCTGGCCGGGGCGGACCTTCACCGCCGGCGTCTCCAGGACCTTGCCGTCGACCGAGACGCGGCCCTGCTCGACCAGGGTCTCGGCCTCCCGCCGCGAGCAATAGCCCGCCCGGGCGATCACCTTGGCGATGCGCTCGCCGTCCGCGGCCGCAATATCGTCTCTGTTAACCATATCTTGCCTGCCGCCGACCCATGGTCGGCGCGAATGCGTCACCGGTTACGGAACCCATGGACCTCAAGGAAGAAGAGGCGCTCGGCGCGGACGCGAGCCGTCACTGGTACTACGTCTCGAAAGCCCGCGCCATCCGGGATCTCGCCCGCTCCGCCGGCGGCGCGCGGGAGCCGCAGCCGATCCTCGATGTCGGCGCGGGCTCCGGCGTCATCGCACGGATGATGATGGAGGAGGGCGTTGCGAGCCGCGCCCGCTGCGTCGACCTCCACTACGAGCCCGACTGGATCGCCGCCCATTCGAGCGAGGAGATCCGCTTCCAGACGGCCGTGACGCCGGGCGAGGAGCGCCTCGTCCTGATGATCGACGTGATCGAGCATGTGGAGGACGATGTCGCGCTCCTTCAGGAGGCCGCGGACGCGGTCCCCGCCGGCGCCCGTTTCGTCGTTTCCGCGCCGGCGTTCCAGTTCCTCTGGTCCTCACACGACGTCTTCCTCGAGCATCATCGCCGGTACACGGGCGACATGATGCGCCGCTCGATCGAGGCGGCGGGGCTTGAGCCCCTTAAAGTCCGGTTCTTCTATGGCGGGATCTTTCCGGTCGCGGCGGTCGTGAAAACCCTCGACCGGATGCGCGGCGGCGAACCGAAGAGCCAGATGGGCGGCGTCCCGGCGCCCCTCAACGCCGCGCTCATCGCCGCCCATGATGTGGAGCGCGCCGTCCTCTTCCCGCTGAACGCCCTCGCCGGCGTCACGGTGTTCTGTCTCGCAGAAAAGCCGTAAGTCCGGCGCATGCCGGAGTTCTCCGACACCGAGCGCGCCGCCATGGCGACGGCGATGGACGCCGCCCGCGCGGCCGCTAACGCGGGCGAAGCGCCGATCGGCGCGGTGGTGCTCTCGCCCGAGGGCGAGACGCTCGCCGTCGCGGGCAACGCGCCGATCGCGACATCCGATCCGACCGCCCATGCTGAGATTCGCGCCCTGCGCGAGGCCGCCGCGAAACTTGGGAACTACCGGCTCCCCGGCTGCACGCTGGTCGTGACGCTCGAGCCCTGCATCATGTGCGCCGGCGCGATCAGCCACGCCCGTATCGCCCGCCTCGTCTTCGGCGCGACGGACGAGAAGGGCGGGGCGGTCGTCTCCGGCCCGCGCTTTTTCGAGCAGCCGACCTGCCATTCGCGGCCGGACGTCGCAGGGGGGCTCATGGCCGAGGAGAGCGCAGACCTCCTGCGGGGTTTTTTTCGCGCGCGGCGGTCAAACGCCTGAGCTGTCACCCCGCGGCTTGTCCGCGGGGCCCAGCTCGAGTGTTGCCCACAGCGAGCGCGTGCAGCGTTCCGGAGTTGGGTCCCGCGGACGAGCCGCGGGATGACATGGGTGGCGCGCGCTGCGCTCCATCGTTTCGCAGCGCGTCACCGGGGCCTATCCTGCGGTCAAATCGAAGGAGGACACCCGATGGATTTCCAGCATTCCGAACGCGCCCGCGAATGGATGAGCCGCGTCGAGGCGTTCATGGACGCCCATGTCTATGAAGGAAACGAAGAATATGAGCGCCAGCACGAAGGCTTCGGGCCCGACGGGCGCTGGAAGGTCCCGCCGATCATCGAAGACCTGAAAGCCAAGGCGAAGGACGCGGGGCTCTGGAACATGTTCCATCCGGACCCGGAATACGGCCCCGGGCTCACCAACCTCGAATACGCGCCGATCGCGGAGATCACCGGCCGCTGCCATATCGCGCCTGAAGTCTTCAACTGCGCCGCGCCGGACACCGGCAACATGGAGGTTCTCTCCCGCTACGGAACGGACGCCCAGAAAGAAAAATGGCTGAAGCCGCTTCTCGACGGGAAAATCCGGTCGGCCTTCCTCATGACCGAGCCGCGCGTCGCCTCCTCCGACGCGACGAACATCGAAACCTCCATCAAGCGCGACGGCGACCACTATGTGATCAACGGCCGCAAATGGTGGTCCTCGGGCGCCGGCGACCCGCGCTGCGCCATCTTCATCCTCATGGGCAAGACCGATTTCGAGGCCGACCGCCACGAGCAGCAGTCGCAGATCCTCGTGCCCGCCGACACGCCGGGCGTCGAGATCCTCCGTCATCTGCCGGTCTTCGGTTATGACGACGCGCCCCACGGTCACATGGAGATCGAGCTGAAGGGCGTGCGCGTGCCTGTAGAGAACGTCATTCTCGGCGAGGGCCGCGGCTTCGAGATCGCCCAGGGGCGCCTCGGGCCGGGCCGCATCCACCACTGCATGCGGACGATCGGCGCGGCGGAAGTCGCTCTTGAGAAGATGGTGAAACGCATCCTCACCCGCGAAGCCTTCGGCAAGCCGATCTACAAGCACTCGATCTGGGAGCAGCGGGTCGCCGAAGCGCGCATCGACATCGAGATGACGCGGCTCCTCACCCTGAAAGCCGCGTGGATGATGGACACGGTGGGCAACAAGGTCGCCAAAGACGAGATCGCCATGATTAAAGTCGCCGCCCCGCGCGTCGCGCTGAAGGTCATCGACGACGCGATCCAGGCACACGGCGGCGCCGGCGTCACGACCGATTTCGGCCTCGCGCGGTCCTATTCGATGCTCCGCACCCTGCGCCTCGCCGACGGCCCGGACGAGGTCCACTGCCGCGCCATCGCCCGCTCGGAGTTCAAGAAGCACTCCAACGCGGCTTAGGCGAACGCAAGCCGTCCTTCGCGACGCCCGCGTTCCGCGGGCTCCTCAGGACGAAGTCCACACGATCTTCGTCCTGAAGAGCCGCCGCCCTTCGGGACGCCGCCCTGCGGCGGCTCCTCAGGGTGAAGAGGCGGCGTCGCGAAGGGCGGCGTTCTTCACGAACGCTTCGTCCCGCGCCGTCTTGAAGCTGTCGCGACCGGCGGCCATGCTCGGCTCATGGCGCAGACCCTCGACGCCCACGCAGACGCCAAACGCGCGCGGACCGAAGAGGTCCTGCGCGAGGTGGAGGATCTCGCCGATCTCCTCGACACGCGGTTTTCGATCCTCGGGATCCGGTTCGGCGTCGACAGCCTGATCGGGCTCATTCCGGGGATCGGCGACGCCGCGTCTCTCCTCGTTTCGCTTTACGTGGTCGCCCTCGCGGTCCGGGCGGGGGCGAGCGTCTCCCTCGTGTTCTTCATGCTGCTGAACATCCTGATCGACGCGGCTCTCGGGCTCGTTCCCGGTCTCGGCGACGTCATCGATGTTTTCTATCGCGCCAACGCCCGAAACGCGGCCATGCTGCGCCGTGAGCTGGAACGGAGAACCGCCTGATGCTGCTCGGCCTCGCCATCGTCCTCTTCATCGGTCTCGGGATCGGTTTCGTCATGGGAAGCGCCCGGAAACGCGCGCCGCTTCCGCGGGAGGAGGTGCGCGCCCGGTTCGACGCCCTGCCGCCCGAAAAACGCGAGGGCGTCGAGCGCCTCGCCGCCGACGGCAAAAAGATCGAAGCGATCAAGGAACTGCGCGAGGCGACCGGCCTCGGCCTCGCCGAGGCGAAGGACGTCGTCGATCAGGCCGCCGCGGAGCGCCCGATCTCCTGATCGTCTCCTTCGATTGTTGTGCGCCGCACCATCGACCACATCGATCTGCGATATAGGCACAATCCGTTGTCCAAGCCGGACGGGCGGGACTAGCATCCCTACACGGTAGATAAGATCCAGCGGCGTTCCGTCGCCGTCGGGTCTTCTGTCAACGTCGGAAAATGGAGACTTGGAATGCAACCCACACTTAAGTCAGCCCTGCTCGCGACGGCGGCGCTCTTCGCCCTCAGCGCGACCGCCTGCTCCGGCGAAACCGCGACGGAAACGGCGTCCGCCGCCGAGACCGCGGCGCCGGCTGAGGCGGCTGCGGCGAGGCCCGCCTCCTATGAAGGCCATGGCGACGGGACGCGCACCCGCGCGAAAAAGAACCAGGCCTGGTGGCCGGATTCCCTCGACCTTTCGCCGCTCCGTCAGCATGCGGCGAAATCCGACCCGCTTTCCGATTTCCACTATGCAGCGGCGTTCGCGGAGCTCGACCTCGACGCCGTGAAGGCCGACATCGACGATGTGATGACCACGTCGCAGGACTGGTGGCCGGCGGACTTCGGCAACTACGGCCCCTTCTTCATCCGGATGGCCTGGCACTCCGCCGGCACCTACCGGATCGGCGACGGCCGCGGCGGCGCGGGGGGCGGCCAGCAGCGCTTCGAGCCGCTCAATTCCTGGCCCGACAACGCCAACCTCGACAAGGCCCGCCGCCTCCTCTGGCCGGTGAAGCAGAAATACGGCCGGTCGCTGTCGTGGGCGGATCTTATGGTCCTCGCGGGCAACGTCGCGCTTGAAAACATGGGCTTCGACACCTTCGGCTTCGCCGGCGGCCGCGAGGACGTGTTCGAGCCGGAACTCGTCTACTGGGGCCCGGAAGCGGAGATGCTGGAGGACGCGCGCTATTCCGGCGACCGTAAGCTGATGAAAGGCCTCGCCGCCGTGCAGATGGGCCTCATCTACGTTAACCCGGAGGGCCCGAACGGGACCCCGGACCCGCTCGCGGCGGCGGCGGACATCCGCGAGACGTTCGGCCGTATGGCGATGAACGATGAAGAAACGGTCGCCCTCATCGCCGGCGGCCACACCTTCGGCAAGGCCCACGGCGCGGCGAAACCGGACGAGTGCGTCGGCTCCGAGCCGGCGGCGAACGGCGTCGCGGCGCAAGGGATCGGCTGGGACAACGCCTGCGGGACGGGCAAAGGCGCCGATACGATCACCTCCGGCCTCGAAGGCGCGTGGACGGCGAGCCCGACCCGGTGGTCGACCCAGTATCTCGACAACCTTTACAATTTCGAATGGGTGCAGACGAAATCGCCGGCGGGCGCCACCCAGTGGGTCCCGGCCGACGACGACGCCGTCTTCGTTCCGGACGCGCATGATCCGGACAAACTGCACAAGCCGATCATGTTCACGACGGACCTCGCCCTGAAAGAGGACCCGGCTTATCGCGAAATCACCATGCGGTGGCGGGATAATCCGGAGGAGTTCAAGAACGCCTTCGCCCGCGCCTGGTTCAAGCTGACCCACCGGGACATGGGTCCGCGCGCCCGCTATGTCGGCTCGGAAGTCCCGTCGGAAGTTCTCATCTGGCAGGACCCGATCCCCGAGATCGATTATGAGCTGGTTTCGGCGAGCGACGTCGCAGCGCTGAAGGCGGACGTGCTTGCTTCCGATCTGACGGTTCCGGAACTTGTCCGCACGGCGTGGGCCTCGGCCTCGACCTTCCGCGGCTCCGACATGCGCGGCGGCGCCAACGGCGCCCGCGTCCGCCTCGCGCCGCAGAATGCGTGGGAGGCGAACGATCCCGAAGAACTCGAGCGCGTGCTTGCGACGCTGGAGGAGATCCGAACGGCCTTTAACGACGGGGCCGGGAACAGGCGGATCTCCATGGCCGACATGATCGTCCTCGCGGGCGCCGCGGCGATCGAGAAAGCCGCCGCAGATGCGGGACATGACGTGAGCGTTCCGTTCACCCCTGGCCGCGCCGACGCGACCGAGGAGATGACCGACGTCGCCTCCTTCGCGCCGCTTGAACCGACTGCGGACGGCTTCCGCAACTACTACGCGGGTCCCCAGCGCCTCGGCCCGGCCGACGCGCTTGTCGACAAGGCCGACCTTCTGATGCTGAGCGTTCCGGAGATGACGGCGCTCGTCGGGGGCCTGCGCGCCCTTGATGCGAATAAGGGCGGCGCCGAGCACGGCGTCTTCACCGACACGCCCGGTCAGCTCACGAACGACTTCTTCGTGAACCTCCTCGATATGTCGACCAAATGGGCGCCGAAGGAAGGCTCTGAGTACGTCTACGAAGGCCGCGACCGCACGTCCGGCGATCTCAAATGGACCGCGACGGAGGTCGATCTCGTCTTCGGCTCCAACGCCGAGCTGCGCGCCGTCGCCGAGCTTTACGCCATGAGCGACGGCGAGGCGGCGTTCGTCGAGGACTTTGTCGAGGCGTGGACGAAGGTCATGACCCTCGACCGCTTCGACATGAAGAAATCGGGCGCGTAAGCGGACCGGTTTCTGGAAAGACGAGCCCGGGCCCGAGCGCCCGGGCTTTTTTGTTCTGTATGCGAGGTCGTCATCCCGGGCGAGCGCAGCGAGACCCGGGACCCAGGGCGGCGAGCACGGCGTCTGTGGCCCTGGGTCCCGGATAACGGCTCCGCCGTTTCCGGGATGACGAGCTGTTCGTTGGGGACGGGGTCAGGCCCCCGCTTTCTGCGCGAAGCCCCAGGCGAAGTCCGCTAGCGGCGCGATCTGGTCCTTGTTTTTCGCCGCCTGATCTGACGAGGCGTTGCCGTCGAGGCCGCGCCTGTAGACGCCCTGCAGAATGCTCGCGATGCGGAACATGTTGTAGGCGAGGCAGAATTCGAGATCGGGGATCTCCGAGCGGCCCGTCTTCGCGCCGTACTGGGCGACGACCTCCTCGACGGTCGGGATGTTCAGCGCTTTCAGATCGGAGCCCATGAGGCCGCCGCGCACCTCCGGCGGGAAGAACCACGCCATCAGGTAATAGGTAAAGTCCGCCAGCGGATGGCCGAGGGTTGAAAGCTCCCAGTCGAGGACGCCGATCGCCCGCGGCTCGGAGGCGTGCATGATGATGTTGTCGAGGCGATAATCGCCGTGGACGATGGAGGTCGCGTCGTCGGACGGGATCGCCGTCGGCAGCCAGGCGATCAGCTTGTCCATGGCCGGAATATCGTGGGTCTCAGCGGCCTTGTACTGCTTCGACCAGCGGCCGATCTGGCGTTCGAAATAGTTGCCCGGCTTGCCGTAATCCTCGAGCCCCGCTCTCTTGTAATCGACCGTATGCAGATCAGCGAGGGCGTCGACGGCGGCCTCGACGATTCCGCGGCGATCGGAAGCGGCGAGCTCCGGCAGCCGTGCGTCCCAGAAGATGCGGCCTTCGAGGAACTCCATGACGAAGAAGGCGGTGCCGATCACCTCCTCGTCCTCGCAGAGGCAATAGGTCTTCGGCACCGGGAAGTTTTCCTTACCCAAAGCCGTCATCACCCGGTATTCCCGGTCGACGGCGTGGGCGGAGGGCAGGAGCTTGCCCGGCGGCTTGCGGCGGAGGACGTACTTTTTCCGCGGCGTCGTCAACAGATAGGTCGGGTTCGACTGGCCGCCCTTGAACTGGGCGACCGTCAGCGGGCCGTCATATCCCGTCACGTGCTCGTGCAGGTAGCTGTCGAGGGCCGCCTCGTCGAATTTCAGCCGCTCCGGCGTCTCCTGAACGCCGGTATAGAGCTCCTGTTCATTCGCCATGGTGGTCTCCTCGAGATTCATCGGCGAAGTGCATCGCATGAAACTCGAAAAATCCAGCGAGGACCGCAGCGGCGTCTTCGAGCTGCGGGTAGTGGCCGACATTCGGGAGGAGCACCGCGTCGGCGTTGGGGACGCGCGCCTTGTAAGCCTCATAAAGATGCGCGCCGGAGACGGGGTCGAGGCCGCCGTCGATGAGGCGGAGGGGAATTGTCGCCTCTTTGAGGGCGCCGACCCAGCGCGCCTCGTGCTCGCGGCGCTGGCGCATATAGTCGATCAGCTTGTGCATGCGGAGGTTTCCGGCGTTCGCCGCGATCAGCGACCAGTCCTCGGCGAGGCCCTGCGGCGAGGGCTGCGTCTCAGGCCCGAAGATCCGCACGAAGCTTTTTGAAAAGCTCCGCTCGGTCATCAGCCGGGTGACGAGAAAGCCGAGGGGGCTCGCGAGCAGCGTCTGAATCAGCCGCGGCCGGTGCTGGTCCGGGAAGAGGCCGCCGTTCAGGAAGACGATCGACCGGAAGCGGATCTTCGCCGAGCCCTCGT
>JBCBJX010000042.1:0-23932 GCA_038522735.1 Pseudomonadota bacterium | reverse complement strand
TGGAACGCGCTTCGCGCGAACGCGACAAGCTCGGCTGCTGACGGACGCCCTCACGCCTGAAGACTTCCGGGACCGGATCGCCCGTCTCGGACTGACGCGCCTTCGACGGCTCGCGATCGGCGTTTCCGGCGGCGCGGATTCACTCGCGCTTCTGCGCCTCGCCGCTGAATACGGAGCCGCGACCGGCGTCGAGATCGTCGCATTCACCGTCGACCATGGCCTCCGTCCGGACGCAGCCGAGGAAGCGCGCCAGGTCGCCGGCTGGTGCGCGGCGATCGACGTTCCCCACCGCACGCTTGTCTGGGCCGGCCCGCATCCGGAAACCGGAGTGCAGGCGGCGGCGCGCGAGGCGCGCTACGCGCTGCTCGCCGACGCCGCGGTCGCCGCGGGCGCCGATGCGCTGTTCGTCGCGCATACGGCCGACGACATGGCCGAAACGCTGCTCGCTCGCCTCGGACGTGGCTCCGGACCCGACGGTCTCGCCGCGATGCGCGCGGTCGGCCGGATCGCCGCCGGCCCAGATGAGCCGGTCCTGCTCGTCCGGCCGCTCCTCGACGTCCGTAGGGCCGGCGTTCTCGCGACCCTCCAGCGCTTCAGGCAGAAACATCTCGACGATCCGTCCAATGAGGACTCACGCTTCGAGCGCGTCCGCGCCCGCGCGACGCTCGCGCAATTGGAAGCCGCGAACCTCGTATCTATCGATGCTCTCGCCCGGAGCGCCGAGCGCCTCCGGGCGGCGGCGGACGGAGAGACGGCGCGCGCGCGCCGGACGCTCGCCGCCTGCGCCTTCATGCGCTGGGGCGGCGTACGGGTCCCGCATGCGCTCTGGGCGCGCTTGCCGCGTGCGGACGCCGAAGCGCTCGCCCGCCGGCTGGTCTTCGCGGTCTCCGGCGCACGCTCGCCGGTCAACCGGGAGGACGCCGCCGCCGCGGTCGAGCGCGCGATCGCCGGAACGCGCGCAACCTTCGCCGGGGCGCTTATCATTGCGACGGGCGAGGACGTCACTTTCGAGCGGGAGCCCGCTGGGCTGCTCGGCCGGGCCGGGGAGGCCGCCGCCCCGCCGCTTACTCTAGGGGTGAGCAAGAAAGCGCTTTGGGATCAGAGGTTTATCGTTTCCGCTGATGCCGAAGTCACGATCCGCGCTTCAGGTCGAACTGGCGATCTCGGCGGCGCGCCGTCTCTTTTTACTGGCGAGCGTTTCATCGGCGGCCTCCACCTCGAAACGGGCGAGTGGCGCGCGCCGCCGACGGGGGTTAGACTCCACAGCCTGATCCGGGAGCGGGCCCTCGGCGACGTGGTGCGCTTTCAGGGCGCAGGTCCTGTCGCCGGGCCGTGACTGGCGATCTGGAAACGCGCCCATACTTAATGAAGCTGCAGGGCGCGCCCGGGCATGGTTTTCGCCGCAATCTCGCTCAATGCTGTCGCCGGGCGCGGCGACGCTGAAGGAAGTTTCGAATGAAGAACGTGAATCTGCGGAACCTGATGATCTGGGGCCTCATTGCGGTGGTGTTCCTCGCCCTCTTCCATCTGTTCCAGCAAGGCGCTCAGACGGCGGCCGTGCGTCCGCTCGATTACACGAATTTCCTCGAGCGCCTCGAAAGCGGCGAGGTCACGCGCCTCGAAATTCGCGGCGAGCGGGTGCAGGGAACGCTGACCGGCGGCCAGCCCTTCTCGACCACCATCCCGGCGAACGCGACGGTCGCCGACCGCGCCGCCGCCCGCGGCGTCCCGGTGACAGTGCGTCCCGAAGAAGAGATGACCCTCCTTTCCGGCATCCTGAACTTTCTGCCGTTCCTTCTTTTCCTCGCCATCGTCTTCTTCGTCATGCGCCAGATGCAGGGCGCGGGCGGCAAGGCCCTCGGTTTCGGCAAGTCGAAGGCGAAGCTGCTGACCGAACGCCAGGGCCGCGTCACCTTCGACGACGTCGCCGGCATCGATGAAGCGAAGGAGGAGCTGGAAGAGATCGTCGAGTTCCTGAAGGACCCGATGAAGTTCCAGCGTCTCGGCGGCAAGATCCCCAAGGGCGCGCTCCTCGTCGGTCCTCCGGGCACCGGCAAGACGCTCCTCGCCCGCGCCATCGCCGGCGAAGCCAACGTGCCGTTCTTCACCATCTCAGGCTCGGATTTCGTTGAAATGTTCGTCGGCGTCGGCGCGAGCCGCGTACGCGACATGTTCGAGCAGGCGAAAAAGAACGCCCCCTGCATCATCTTCATTGACGAGATCGACGCCGTCGGACGATCCCGGGGCGCCGGTCTCGGCGGGGGCAACGACGAGCGCGAACAGACGCTCAACCAGCTGCTCGTCGAAATGGACGGCTTCGAGGCCAATGAAGGCATCATCCTCATCGCCGCCACGAACCGGCCGGATGTTCTGGACCCGGCGCTGCTGCGCCCCGGCCGCTTCGACCGTCAGGTCGTCGTGCCGAACCCGGACATCATCGGTCGGGAAAAAATTCTCTCCGTCCACATCAAGAAAGTGCCGATCGGGCCGGACGTGAACGTGCGCACCATCGCCCGCGGCACGCCCGGCTTTTCGGGCGCCGATCTCGCGAACCTCGTCAACGAGGCGGCCCTCCTGGCCGCCCGCCGCGGCAAGCGCATGGTGACCATGCGCGAGTTCGAAGACGCGAAAGACAAGGTCATGATGGGCGCCGAGCGCCGCTCCATGGTTATGACCGAGAAAGAGAAGGAGCTGACCGCCTATCATGAGGCCGGCCACGCCGTCGTCGCCCTCAACGTTCCAGCGACGGACCCGGTCCATAAAGCGACCATCATCCCCCGGGGTCGCGCCCTCGGCATGGTCATGCAGCTGCCGGAGCGCGATAAGCTGTCCATGTCCCTTGAGGAGATGACGTCGCGGATGGCGGTACTCATGGGCGGCCGCGTCGCGGAGGAGCTGAAGTTCGGCAAGGAGAAGGTAACGTCCGGCGCCGCCTCGGACATCGAGCAGGCGACCAAGCTCGCCCGCGCCATGGTCACACAGTACGGGCTTTCCGACGAACTCGGACCGATCGCCTACGCCGAAGAACAGGGCGAGGTCTTCCTCGGCCAGTCCATCGCCCGGTCCCAGTCGATCTCCGGCGAGACGGCGAAGAAGATCGAAGCGGAGATCAAGCGCATCGTCACGGACGGCTACGATACGGCGAAACAGATTCTCGGAACGACGCACAAGGATGACTGGGAGGCGCTGTCCCAGGGGCTGCTCGAATACGAGACGCTCTCCGGCGACGAGATCAAGCGTCTCCTCAAGGGTGAAAAAATCGTCCGGGACGATCATATCGACGGTCCGCCGGACGCCGCGCCATCGGTCCCTGTGACGGGCGACGACGAACCCGCGGAGAAACCGGAGGCCGGATTCGGCGGCGCGGGGCCGGAACCGCAGGGAGCCTGACGGGAACCGGATCTGAAGGGGAAGAGCGATGCTTGCGTCCGCAACCGCGCATTTTTTTCTCGGAACGGCGAAGGCCGATGAAGCCCGCGCCTTCTACGGCGACGTGCTCGGCCTAGAGCTGGTTCGCGATGATCAGTATGGGGTCGTGTTCCGTTGCGGCGCCGGCGAGCTGACGCTTTCCAAGCTCCCTGAGGTCAAGCCCGCCTTCTACACCGCGCTGGACTGGTCGGTAGACGACATCGAAGACGTCCATGATGCGCTGCGCGTGCGCGGCGTCTGCTTTGAGCGGTTCGACGGCCTCGTTTACGACGACCACGACACATGGACGACGCCCGACGGTGCGGCCCGCATCGCGTGGTTCAAGGACCCCGACGGTCATATGCTGTCGATTTCGGAGCGGCGATCGTAGCGGTGGATGCAGGATTCTGGAGCGCCATGACGAGCCGCATCCTGAGCGTTCTAGTCGCCCTCGCGCTTTTTGCTTGCGATGCAGCCGAGGTCCCGGACCACGCATCCGGCGTCGGGATGATGCGTCTCTCCTATGAAGACGACAGTCGCCGCTCCTGGGACGGCGAACGGGCGCGGCCGTTGAGCGCCTGGGTCTGGTATCCTGCCGCTGCAATCGGACCGGCGGAGCGCATTGCTTTTCCTGAAAATCGTCCGGTGTTCGACGGCGGTCTCGCACGTCGTGACGCACCTTTAGGTACAGACAAAGCGCCATTGGTCTTGCTTTCCCACGGAACGGGCGGCTCGGCGTTTCAGATGATGTGGCTCGGGCGGCGAATGGCGGAGGCCGGGTTTATCGCTGTCGCCATCGACCATCACGGAAATACGGCGGCGGAAGAGGCGTTCGACCCGCGCGGCTTTTTCTGGATTTGGGAGCGTCCGCAGGATATCTCCGCGGTCATTGATCGTCTTTTAACTGATGAACGCTTCGCGGGCTTGGTCGACGCCGATAGGATTGGAGCGGCGGGATTTTCGCTGGGCGGGTATTCCGTCGCAGCCCTCGCCGGCGCGCGGCTTGATCGCGCCCGGTTCAAGGCGTTCTGCGACGGGCCCGAAGCCGACGCGACGTGCGAGGCGCAGACGGAATATCCGGATGCGCAGAAAGATCTCGCCGCCCTTCTGGCGGCGAACCCGGCGCTCGCTGTTGATCCCGAAGGGGCTCCGAAAGCGGCCTATGGCGACCCGCGCGTGAAGGCTGTCGTCGCTCTCGCGCCGGCGCTCGGGCAAATGATGTCGGACGACAGCCTCCGCGCGATGGAGACGCCGCTCCTCGTCATTGGAGGCGGACGCGACCAGGTCGCTCCTGTCGCGACGAACGCTCGGCGTATCGCCGATGAGGCGCCGGGCGCGACGCTGACGGTTATCGGGGATGCAGGTCATTATTCATTCCTGAACGCCTGCACGGCGCGTGGTCGTCGCTTCGTCGCGGTTTGTCGCGATGCGGAGGGCGTCGATCGAAGCGCCGTGCATGATCAGGCGGCGGACATGGTGATCGAACACTTCCGGTCGGCCTTCGCGCGTTCCACTCTGTGACGGGGCACGGAGCGCCGAAACTCATGGGCGTCGTCAACGTGACGCCCGATTCTTTCTCGGACGGCGGACGGCATGACGATCCCGAACGCGCCGTGGCCCATGGCCTTGCGCTGGCGGAGGAGGGCGCCGACATTCTCGATATCGGCGGGGAGTCCACCCGTCCGGGGGCGGACGTCGTTCCGGCGGACAAGGAGCTTGCACGCGTTCTGCCGGTGATCGAGGGCCTGCGCGCCCGGACGTGTGTTCCGATATCCATCGATACGCGCAAACCGGACGTCGCCCGCGCCGCCGTCGCGGCCGGCGCGTTGATCTGGAACGACGTTTCGGCGCTGACCTACGCGCCGCAAAGCCTTAAGACCGCCGCGGCTCTCGGCGTCGATATCGTCCTCATGCACGCCCAGGGCGACCCTAAAACCATGCAGAAGGCTCCGCACTACGCGGACGTGGTCGAGGAGGTTTACGCCTTCCTCGCCGGTCGCGTGGAAGCGGCGGTAACGGCGGGCGTCGACGAGGCGCGGCTGATCGTCGATCCCGGGATCGGCTTCGGGAAGACGCTGGCGCACAATCTGGCGCTCCTTGCGCACCTCAAACGATTGAAGGCGCTCGGCCGACCCGTGCTGCTCGGCGCCTCGCGCAAGCGGTTCATCGCCGCGCTCGACCGGAACGGGCCGGCGGACGAACGTCTGGGCGGCTCCGTCGCGGCGGCGCTGGCGGGCTTCGAAGCGGGGGTCGACTATGTCCGCGTCCACGACGTCGCCGCCACGCGGCAAGCCTTCGCCGTTGCGGCCGCCGTAGCCGCCGAAGCGCCGTAACCGGGGTGCAATCCTCCTCGGTTAAGGAGTAGAGAAGCGCCCTCAGCGGGGGCGAGGAGGCGGCGATGACGCGGAAGATTTTCGGCACCGACGGGGTTCGCGGCAGGGCGAACGACGGCGCGATGGCGCCCGACGCCATCCTGCGGCTCGGCATGGCGGCGGGGAAGTACTTCATGCGCGGCCAGCACCGCCATCGGGTGGTGATCGGCAAGGACACGCGGCTTTCGGGCTATATGATCGAGCCCGCGCTCGCCGCTGGTTTCACGGCGATGGGCATGGACGTTTTCCTTCTCGGCCCCCTTCCGACGCCGGCGATGGCGATGCTGACCCGCTCCATGCGCGCCGATCTGGGCGTCATGATTTCCGCGTCTCACAATCCGTACCATGACAACGGCGTGAAGCTGTTCGGCCCGGACGGGTTCAAACTCTCCGATGAGACCGAAAGCGAGATCGAGGCGCTGATGGAGACGCGCCTCACCTCGATGCTGGCGGCTCCCGCCGATCTCGGCCGCGCCCAGCGCGTCGACGACGCCGGCGCCCGCTATATCGAGTTCGCAAAGAACACCTTCTCGCGCAGATCGTCCCTGGACGGCATGCGCGTGGTTCTCGATTGCGCCAACGGCGCCGCCTACAAGGTCGCGCCCCAGGTCCTCTGGGAGCTCGGCGCAGAGGTGATCAAGATCGGCGTCGAGCCGAACGGCTTCAACATCAACGGCGATTGCGGTTCCACGCACCCGGAGGAAATGCAGAAGGCTGTTAAGCAGTACCGCGCCGATATCGGCGTCGCCCTCGACGGAGACGCGGACAGGGTGATCATCTGCGACGAAAAAGGCCGCATCGTCGACGGCGACCAGATCATGGCCCTCGTCGCCCAGAGCTGGCTCGAAGCCGGGCGGCTGCGCGGCGAGGCGGTGGTCGCGACCGTCATGTCCAATCTCGGCCTTGAAAAATACGTCGAAGGCCTCGGCCTTCGGCTGGAACGCACCAAGGTCGGCGACCGCTACGTGGTCGAGGCGATGCGCGCCAAAGACATCAATATCGGCGGCGAGCCCTCCGGCCACGTTATTCTGAGCGACCACACAACGACCGGCGACGGGTTGGTGACGGCGCTCCAGGTCCTTTCCGTCGTCGCGGATGAAAACCGTCCGGTGTCGGAGGCCTGCGATCGGTTCTCCCCGTACCCGCAGCTTCTGAAAAACGTCCGCCATAAGGGCGGCGAGACCGACCCTCTGTCCGACCCCATCGTCGTCGAGGCGATCAAAGAGGGCGAGGCGCGGCTCAACTCCAAGGGCCGCCTCGTCATCCGCAAGTCCGGCACCGAGCCGCTGGTGCGGGTGATGGCTGAAGGCGAGGACGACGGCCTCGTCGCCGAGGTGGTCGGCGACATCGTCGGCGCCCTCGAGCAGGCGTGCGCTTGACGCGGGGCGCCCTTCCGTGCGCCTTTGGCGCATGGGCTCTCTCCGCCTGCGGAGCGGACGTGACGTCAATCGATGAATCAACTGTCTTCAAAGACGATCGGTGTGCGGTGACCGAGCGCGCGGCGCTTCATCTGCAATCCCTCCGCAGCAACATCGCCTATGAACTCTGGGCGAGCTGCGACGGGACCGACCCGGAGCTTCTGGCGCAGACCTGGGATCCGGAATTCTTCTCGCTGCAGATCGAGAACACGCCGGGCGTCGCGCGCATCGTCGTTTTCTTCTGCCCGGGAAGCGGCGACGAGGAGCGCGCGGACTTTCAGCAGAACGCCGCACGGTTCACGGCCGACCACGCCGACGCGATGAAAGCGCGTCTCGTCGCCGCGCTGGACCCGGGCTCCTGCCCCGGAGCCTCCAGCGGCCCGGGCTCTGCGAGTGGACGCCGTCAGAGCTTCCGTTCGGACAGACGCGAGTAGTAGGGGGCCGCAGCCTCGGCGATGGGTTCGAGGTCGGATGACAACTCAAGAGGGGACGCGGGCGGCGGACCAAAGCCGGTCGATTTCCACACGGCGTCGTACCAGTGGGAGGCCCACGGGCCGTCCTCCGGGCGCGGGCCAGCGGGCCAGGAGAGCATCTCCTCCGCCCATGGAATATCGAGCGCTGCGCAGAGACGCCGAAGGATGCCGGCGGGGTTGGCGAGGATGTCGTCGCTATCGACGACCGGCGGCGGTGCGCCCGTCTGCTCCGCGATCTCGTCATAGAGCGCTGCCTGCTGAACGAAACCCGTTTCCTCCAGAGACGCGACGCCCTCGCGCTTTTTCGCATAGGAGGCGAGGACGCGATGCGGATCGCGGATGAGGAAGGCGTGGCGGCAGGCGCGCATCCACTCGCGCGGCGTCTCCGGAAGGATATGGTGGGTCATGTGCTTCTGGTAGAAAACCGCCGCGCCGCCGGACGGAGGGTATTCGAGGGCGTGCGCGACGCTCCTCCACTCGCAGTCCATCGCGGCGATTGTCTCCGCCGCCATCGGGTGCGCCGCGCCGGTCGTCTTCAGCCAGCAGCCGTAGAACGGCTCGTCCGTACAAGTCGTGTCCGGCCGTGCGCCGAAGCTGCGCATCATCGTCGTCGAGAGATTGCGCGGGCCTGACCACATGGCGATGCGGACGGTCATGTGATGGGCGTCAGTTGGGAGCGCAGATGCTCCTTGTAGGCGTCCCGCAGCATGCGCGTGAGGGGGCCGTCCACCTCCGCGATCTCGCGCCCGTCGACGGAGCGCACGGGCGCCAGGCCAGCGAACGTTCCGGTCACGAAGCATTCATCCGCATTATAGACGTCGAAGAGCGAGAACCGCTTTTCAAAGGCCGGAACGCCGGCCGCGCGGCAGACGGCGAGGATATTCCCGCGGGTGATGCCGCCGAGGCAGTATTCCGGCGGCGAAGTCCAGACCTCGCCGTTCGTCGCGATGAAAAAATGCGTCGAGTTGCACGTCGCAACGAAACCCGCCGGGTCGAGCATCAGCGCCTCGTCCGCCCCCGCCTTGTCAGCCTGAATGCAGGCAAGGATGCAGTTGAGCTTCGAGTGCGAATTCAGCTTCTGGTCCTGCTCCGCCGGGCCGGTACGGCGCACATGCACCGTGTGCAGTGTTATTCCGCGCTGGGCGACGTCGGGAAGGGGCGTCTTGTATTCCGGGATGATGACGACTGTCGCCGAGCCGATCGTGAACCGCGGCCCCTGATAGGGCGTCTTCTTGATCCCGCGGGTGACCATGAGCCGGACGTGGACGCCGTCGGTCATGCCGTTGGCCTTCAGGCACGCGAAGAGCCGCGCCGTCAGCTCGTCCGGCGTCAGGCCGACATCCATATCGATCGTTTTCGCGCCGGCGTAGAGGCGCTTCAGGTGCTGATCGAGAAACGCGACGCCGCCGTCGACGACGCGCAGACCCTCCCAGACGCCGTCGCCGAGGATGAACCCGCTGTCGAACACCGAGACAACCGCTTCTGCGCGCGGTTTCAGCGCTCCGTTGACGGAGATGAGAACCTCCGCATTGCGCGGATCGTCCTGATAGTCGTGGACGCCGGCGTGTTCCTCCATGGGCGCATCCTCCGGATGGTGGCGCGGCGGGCCGCGCCGCGTTAAGGCTGTCGGCCCTTTGAAACGGAGGCCACGATGGCGGAGTTTTTCCCGATCGTCATCCACCACAATCCCGACTGCGGCACCTCGCGTAATGTGGTGCGCATCGTCGAGGCGGCGGGCTACGCGCCTGAAATCATTGAGTATCTGGAGACGGGCTGGACCCGCCCGCAGCTGCTCGCCCTGTTCGCCGCCGCCGGCCTTACGCCGCGCGACGCCCTCCGCGAGACGAAATCGCCGGCGGATGAGCTGGGGCTTCTGGAGGAGGGCGTCGCCGACGAGACGCTGCTCGCCGCCATGCT
This sequence comes from Pseudomonadota bacterium, assembly GCA_038522735.1. Taxonomy (GTDB): domain Bacteria; phylum Pseudomonadota; class Alphaproteobacteria; order Caulobacterales; family Parvularculaceae; genus JBCBJX01. The sequence continues at coordinate 14,344 of JBCBJX010000042.1, read as the reverse complement.
GGAGCATCCGGTGCTGGTGAACCGTCCCATCGTCGCGACGCCGAAGGGCGTTGCGCTCTGCCGGCCTTCGGGCGCGGTGCTCGACCTCCTTCGGAACTGGCCGGACGCGCCCTACGCGAAAGAGGACGGCGACCTCGTGATCGACGCCGACGGGAAGCGTGTTGAAGGGGCCTGAGCGCCTGTCGCCGTCCTTCGCGACGCCCGCGTTCCGCGGGCTCCTCAGGATGAAGAAAGTGCAGACTTCGTCCTGAGGAGGCGCGCAGCGCGGTCGCGAAGGACCGCGACAGGCTTGATATCTAAAACCGCCTCCAAAAAGAGAAGAACCATACAGTGATCCCGCCCCGTATCCTCATCATCGCAGGCTCCGACCCCTCGGGCGGGGCGGGCGTCCAGGCGGACATCAAGACCGTGACCGCCCTCAGGGGCTACGCCATGGCGGCGATCACGGCGCTGACGGTTCAGGACACGCGGGGCGTTCACGCCGTGCACGGCGTTCCGGCGGACGTCGTGGCGGCGCAGGCGCGGGCCTGCCTTGAGGATATCGACGCGGACGCGGTGAAGATCGGCATGCTCGGATCCGCGGAGACAGTCGCGGCGGTGGCGGAGCTTCTACGGGACTTCACCGGGCCGATCGTTCTCGACCCCGTGCTCGCGGCGACCTCCGGCGACAGCCTCGCGACGGAAGGCGTGCGCGAGGCGATCCTCGACAGGCTTCTGCCGCTGGCGACGCTCGCTACACCCAACCGTCCGGAAACGGAGGCTCTCGCAGGCGGCCCGATCACGACGCTGGAAGAACGCGAGGCCGCTGGGCGGCGTCTTCTTAAGCGCGGCGCGCGCGCGGTTCTCGCCAAGGACGGCGACGGAACCGGCGACCGGCTGGTTGATCTGCTTGTCACGGCCGACGGGACGGCGCGCTACGAGGACGCGCGCATCGAAACCCGCCACACCCATGGCACCGGCTGTACGCTCGCGAGCGCGATCGCCGTTGAACTGGCGAAGGGCGCCGACATTGAAACCGCGGTCGGAACCGCCCGCGCTTACGTCCGCCGCGCCATCGAGACGGCGCCGGGTTTCGGCGCGGGCCATGGCCCCGTAAACCACCTCGTCACGCTCAGTTAACGCCGATGGGCGAGGCTCCCGGCCCCGCTTCCCCGTCGGCGCCGCCCGCCGTTAGGATAGAGAATGCGCGAATTTGACATCTACCAGGTCGACGCCTTCGCCGACGCCGTCTTTACAGGCAATCCGGCGGGGGTCGTCCCGCTTTCCGACTGGCCGTCCGACGCTCTCCTCCAGAACATCGCGGCGGAGAACAACCTCGCTGAGACCGCCTTCTTCAAGCCGGCGGGCGAGGGGCGTTATGCGCTCCGCTGGTTCACGCCGGTGCAGGAGGTGCCGCTCTGCGGCCACGCGACCCTCGCGACGGCCCATGTCCTCTTCCGCCATCTCGGCTTCACGGGCGCGGAGATCGTATTCGCAACCGAGAGCGGCGACCTCATCGTTAAGAAGACCGGCGACGGACAGTATGAGATGGACTTCCCCGCCGACCCGCCGACGCCGACCGCCGCGCCCGACGGCCTCGCCGACGCCCTCGGCGGTGCGCCCGAGGCGGCCTTGCGCGGCCAGTACCTGATGGCGGTCTTCGCAGACGCCGCGGCCGTACGCGCCCTGCGCCCGAACCAGACGAAACTCGAGGCCCTCGCCGACGGACGCCTGACGGACTGCGTGATTGCGACGGCGCCGGGCGAAGGCGATCTTGATTTCATCTCCCGGTTTTTCGCGCCGAGCCAGGGCATCCCGGAGGACCCGGTGACGGGCTCGGCCCATTGCGTCCTCGCGCCCTACTGGGCCGACCGCTTCGGCAAACGTCAGCTCAAAGCGTTTCAGGCGTCCCCGCGCGGCGGCCGCGTCGATTGCCGCATCGCCGGAGACCGCGTGTTTTTGAGCGGCGGCGCGGTGACGTATCTCCGGGGGCGGATTTTCGTCTGAATTCAGCATTCGAGGCGGTCTTTCGAGACACCGGCCGCCGCGGGCTCTTCAGGACGAAGATTGTGCACGCTTCGTCCTGAGGAGCGGCCGTAAGGCCGCGTCACAAAGGACGGCGGCGGGCTCCGTTTCGCCCCGACCGGCTCACCGCCAGCCCTGCGAGGATGACTGCGAGGGCGAAAAGGCTCGTCGCCTGCAGGCGTTCTCCGAACGCCGCCGCGCCGAGGCCGACGGCGATGAGCGGCGTGATGTAGTTGGAGAAGGCCATAAAGCCAGGTCCAGCGCTCCGTACGAGAAGGATAATGAGAAGAGCATTGAGGCCGGTCGGGAAGAGGCCGAGGAAAAGGACCGCCGTCACGGAGCCCGGCGTCCACCCATCCAATGGCGACCCGACGGCCAACGCGATCGGCGTCAGGAGGGTCGCGGCGATCAGCACCGCGCCTGCGGAGAAGCTGCGCGCCTGCATTGGCGGGGCCCGGCGCGTGATCACCGCGGCGACCGCATAGCAGACCGACGCTGTCAGGATGGCGAGCTGTGCGAGAAGCGATCCGGAGGCGACCCCTGAAAGGGCGTCCGGGCCGATCAGCATCAGGATGCCCGAAAAGCCGATCAGGAATCCGACGCCCTTCCGCACCGAGAGCTTTTCATCCGTAAAGGCGTGGGCGAGGGCGATGGTCGCAAGGGGCATGAACGCCATGAAGATGCCGGCGAGGCCCGAAGGCACCGTCTGCTGGCCCCAGGGGAAGAGAAAGAAGGGGATCGCGTAGCCGACGACGCCGACGGCCGCCATAAAGCGCCAGCGGGGATCGATCCGCGCGCCGTCTTCCGTCCGTTCAAGGAGGGGCGGCAGGCTGCGGCCCGTCGCGACCATGATGATGAGAAGAAGGACTGCGCCGACCCACATGCGCCCCGCCGCGAGCGTCGCCGGCTCCAGCGTTTCAACACCGAGGCGGATGAAGCTGAAGGACGAGCCGCCGAAGACGGCGATGCTGGAAAGATAAAGCCAGTCCCGCGCCGTCGGCTCGCGCGGCCCGCCCGCCGGTTTCGCGATGTCCATGGGCTCAGGCGTCCGGCATGCGGAAGGAGAGGGCGGCGCGGGCGACGGGCTTTTCTTCCGACGCCTGCCAACCGATGGCGTCGGCGACGGCGACCCGTCGCCCGACTTTGATGAGGCGCGCCCGTGCGAACATGTCTTCCGCGTCGGCCCCGCGCAGATAGTCGATCTGCACCGAGATCGTCTGGAAGCGGGCGAAGCCCGTCTCCGCGGCGAGTTCGATCTCCGCCGCGGCTTCGAGGAACGTCGCGACGACGCCGCCGTGCAGGGCGCGGATTAGAGGGTTGCCGATATGGGCTTCCCGAAAACCGAGGCGATAGACCCGTCCCGCCGCGTCGCCGTCGACGCCGAGGTTCAGGAACCGCGCCGCCGGGGAGCGGGCGATGATGGCGTTGAGGCGTTCGAGATCCGCGCTCATCGGGCGCCTCCCGCTACGGAGGCGAGGCTCGGCCCGCGGGTCCCGACCATGAACGTCCCCGCGCCGCGCGCGTAAAGATCGCCGCTCATGGAGCGTACTTCGCCGTTCACATAGGCGACCTCGTCGCGGACGGTTTCGCAGACCGCCGTGCAGAGAACGTTTTCATCGACCTGCGGGAGCGTCACGTAATCCGATCGCAGATTGATGGTGGCGACGGGCTTCAGTTCGTCGAGGGCGGTGAAGACCGAAAAGCCCATCACCGAGTCGAGGATGATGGTGAGGAGCCCGCCATGCACCTCCGCGGCGCCGTCGAGCTGGCGGAAATCTTCCGACAGCGTCGCCGCGATTTCGAGTTCGCCCCGCGAGACCTTGCGCGGCTCGAAGGCGAGGAGGCCGAAGAGCGGGTGCGCGTCGGCGAAGAACTTGCGGGCGCCGTCGAGCAGCGCCTGCTGTTCCGGGGTGAGGGCGGCGGACATGAGGGCGAGGTAGCCGGTCCCGCCCGCCCCCGCAACGTTCTCACTCGGCGGCGAGAACGCCCCTGATCTCGGCGACAAGGCGCTCCGGCCGGTCCCACATGATGAAGTGCCGCGAGCCGTCGACGCGTTTCAGCATCGCCGTCTCGGCGGCCGCATACTGGGCGGCGTAGGCTGCGTCCGTCTGGGCTACCGAGAACCGCCCGCCTTCCATCCAAGGGTAGAGAACAAGGATCGGAGCCTGAACGTCGGCGAGGTCCGATCTGAGATCCGTCGTCAGAGTCTCGTAGATGGCGGCGGCCGTCGTCTCGCGATCGGACGTCAGCGACCACTCTAAGATGCGGGTTCGACCGTTCGCGTCGCCCGTCTGCGTCGCGGCGAAGCCTGTCTGTTCGCGGCGATAGGCGTCCTCGGAGAGGGAGAGCGTCCGATCGCGGAACGACCCCGCGGGCGTCGCCGCCGCCGCGGCGTTCGGGGCGCCGAAAAAGAGCCCGCCGAGGAAGGGGACGCCGTCGACGACGACGACGTTCGCCACGCGGTCCGGCGTCTCCAAGGCGAGACTGAGCGCAAGAAAGCCGCCGAGGCTGTGGCCGACGATCGTGACGTCGTTCAAGTCCTCCGCCTCCAGATATTGAACGAGGCTCGCCAGCCGCGTTTCGAGAAAGGGCCCTTCCACCGGCGGAACGCCGGCGAAGCCGGCGAGCGTCGCGACATGGTGCTCGTAGCCGTCGCCGAGGCGCTCGACCGCGCCGTCCCAGACTGCGCCGGAGCTGGCGAGCCCTGGAAGATAGAGGATCGGCGCCCCGGCGCCGCTTTTCTCGATACGGACGGCGTCCGGTTCGACGGCGAACGCCCGATAAGCGCCGAAGACGGCGCAGAAAACGCCGACGAGGATTGCGATGTAGGCTCCTGGTCTCATTGCGCCATCTCCCGTCAGCGGCTGCGCGCGCCGAGGAGGGCGACGAGCCCCATCAGCAGCATGAGGCCGAAAATGATGAAGCCCGCCGACCAGTCGGACCACCACGCGCCGCTGAGCGGAATCGCATTCGGTTTTTCGAGGACCCCTTTTGCAAAGAGATTGAGCGCGACGAGAATTCCGAGCCCCGCCGCCCCCATCGTCAACAGTCGAGCCGCCATGGCCGCCTCCGTTTTTAAGCAGTTATACGGATAAAGTATAGTAAGCTTTACATGCAGCCTGGTGCGGCGGATGTCAAGGACCCTTTACTTCAGCCCTCGGGATCGAAGATGTCCTCCACGCGCGTCTCGAAGACGCGGCCGATCTTGAGGGCGAGCGAGAGGGACGGGTCGTAGCGGCCCTTTTCGATGGAGAGGACGGTCTGGCGGGTGACGTCGAGCTCCTCGGCGAGGCGGGCCTGACTCCAGCCGCGCGCTTCGCGCAGTTCGCGGACGGCGTTCTTCACCGATAGCGCCGAGTCACGATCGGCAGCATCAGCCCCCAGCCGCCGATCATCGCCGGGAACACCCAGATGAAGGAGGGCTGCGGAAGGCCCGCTGCTTCCAGAAATCCGACTGCAAATGTTCCGAAGCCGGTAAGGATCGCGGAGACAGCGAACGCCTCGAACTGAATCTTCTGGTGCAGCTCATCCATGGTGAAGAGGTGCTTCAGGATGACATAGGCCGTCAGGCCAGTCGCCGCGACGGGGACGAGGGCGATGAGGGCGGCGAGGCCCCCGTCGGGCTCCAGCCGTCCGTACAGATGGTTGGCGAGGACCAGCGATCCGCCATAGACGGCGATCGAGGACAGAAGTTCGACAGCGTAGCGTACCGGGCGAAAGGCCATGGGCGATCTCCTTGCAGGCCGATGTAGATCGCTATGCGGAAAATGTAAAGCATACTATACTCTCGTCCAGAGGCGTCCGCCGGTTTCGGCCGTGGCCTGGCGATCCCGAAGTTTCTTATTGCTTCTTTCACCGGTTTCTGAGCTACTTCGCGCGGGCCACCCTGTCCCAACGCAGGGCGACCCATCTGCAAGGATGGGAGATACATTGATGGCAGATCTCGCGAAGCCCGCGGTCAAACCCGCGCGGGCGAACTTCTCTTCCGGGCCGTGCGTGAAGCGGCCGGGCTACGACCTCCAGAAGCTCAATCGCGCGCCGCTTGGCCGGTCCCACCGCTCCAAAATTGGCAAAGCGCGCCTCAAAGAAGCGATCGATCGCACTCGCGCGGCGCTTGAAATTCCCGACACCCACCGCATCGGCATCGTGCCGGCGTCCGATACGGGCGCCTACGAGATGGCCATGTGGACCATGCTCGGCGCGCTGCCGGTTGACGCCGTCGCCTGGGAAAGCTTCGGCCAGGGCTGGGTGACCGACGCCGTCAAGCAGCTGAAAATCGAGCCGCGGGTGATGACGGCTCCCTATGGCGAACTGCCGGATCTGGCGGCGACCGATCCCGGCCACGACATCCTCTTTACGTGGAACGGCACCACCTCCGGCGTGCGCGTTCCGCACGCGGACTGGATCGGCGAGACCCGTGAAGGTCTGACCTTCTGCGACGCGACGTCCGCTGCTTTTGCCCAGGACCTGCCCTGGGAGAAGCTCGATGTGACGACGTTCTCCTGGCAGAAAGCGATCGGCGGCGAGGCGGCGCACGGCGTCCTCGTCCTCGGCCCGCGCGCCGTGGAGCGGCTTGAGAGCTTCACGCCGGATCGGCCGCTGCCGAAAATCTTTCGTCTGACGAAAGGCGGCGAGCTCATTGAAGGGATCTTCGAGGGCGCGACAATCAACACGCCCTCCATGCTGTGCGTCGAGGATTATCTCGACGCGCTGCAATGGGCGCTCGGCGAGGGCGGCCTCAAAGCGACCTGCGCCCGCGCCGACCGCAACGCCGCGACCCTTGACGCCTGGGTCCAGGAGACGGACTGGATCGACCATCTGCCGGCGGATCCGGCTATCCGCTCCAACACCTCTGTCTGCCTTAAGGTCGTCGATCCCGCGTTCTCAGCGCAGGACGAGGACGCCCAGCGGAAGATCATCAAGCGGATGGACGCGCTGCTGGAGGTCGAAGGCGCCGCCTACGACGTCGCCGGCTATCGCGACGCGCCGCCGGGCATCCGCATCTGGTGCGGCTCGACGGTCGATGCTGCGGACGTCGAGGCCCTCGGCCCCTGGCTTGACTGGGCGTTCCGCTCGGCGATGGCGGAGCTTTAGCCGCTCTCTCGCCGTCCTTCGCGACGCGGCTTCGCCGCTCCTCAGGACGAAGTTCAGAGCCGTCTTCATCCTGAGGAGCCGGGCGCAGCCCGGCGTCGCGAAGGATGATCGCGCTCCCAAAACCCTCACCACACAAACGAAATCACAAGGATACACCCTATGCCCAAAGTTCTCATCTCGGACAAGCTGAGCCCAACCGCCGTCGACGTGTTCAGACAGCGCGGCCTTGAGACCGTTTACGACCCCGATCTCGGCAAGGACCCGGAAAAACTCGCCGCCGTCATCGGCGAGTATGACGGCCTCGCCGTGCGCTCGGCCACCAAGGTCAAAGGCCCGGTCCTCGACAACGCCGCGAACCTCAAGGTCGTCGGCCGCGCGGGCATCGGCGTCGACAACATCGACATCCCGACAGCGACGGCGAAGGGCGTCGTCGTCATGAACACCCCCTACGGCAACGCCGTGACGACGGCCGAGCACGCCATCGCCATGATGTTCGCCCTGGCGCGGCAAATTCCGCAGGCGAATGAATCGACCCACGCGGGCAAATGGGAGAAGTCGCGCTTCATGGGGGTGGAGCTCTTCAACAAGACCGTCGGGATCGTCGGCTGCGGCAATATCGGTTCGATCGTCGCAAGCCGCGCCCTCGGCCTTAAGATGAAGGTCGTTGCTTTCGACCCGTTCCTGACGCCGGAGCGGGCGACGGAGCTGGGCGTGAAGAAGGTCGAACTGGACGAACTCCTCGCGACGGCGGACGTCGTCACGCTGCATACGCCGCTAACGGATCAGACGCGCAACATCATCTCGGCCGATGCGCTGAAAAAGGTGAAAAAGGGCGTGCGCCTCGTCAACTGCGCCCGCGGCGGGCTCGTCGACGAGGTCGCCCTGAAAGAGGCCCTCGACGACGGGCGGGTCGCGGGCGCCGCCCTCGACGTCTTCGAAACCGAGCCGGCGACGGAGCATCCGCTGTTCGGCCACGAGAGGGTCGTCGCGACCCCCCATCTCGGGGCGGCGACGAGCGAAGCGCAGGAGAACGTCGCCGTGCAGATCGCCGAGCAGATGGCGGACTATCTTCTCTCCGGCGCCGTCTCGAACGCCCTTAACATGCCGTCGATCACGGCGGAAGAAGCGCCGAAGCTGACGCCGTTCCTCGCCCTCGTGGAGAAACTCGGCCTCTTCGCCGGGCAGCTGACGGAGACGGGCGTCGAGGAAATCGAAGTCACCTTCGCGGGCGACGTCGCGGAGCTGAACGTGAAGCCGCTCCTTCAGACGGCGGTCGCGGGCGTCCTGAAACCCATGCTGCAGGGCGTCAACATCGTCTCGGCGCCGAGCGTCGCGAAGGACCGCGGCATCCACATCGCCGAGACGGTGACGGACGACGCCGACGGCTATGATTCCATGATTACCCTGCGGGTGCGGACGGAGCGCCAGACCCGGACGGTGTCAGGCGTCCTGTTCGGCGGTGAGCCGCGCATCGTGGAGATCAAGGGCGTTAAGATCGACGCCGGCTTCGCCGACCACATGCTCTACGTGACGAATGCGGACAAGCCGGGCTTCATCGGCGCCCTCGGCGGCGCGCTCGGCGAGGCGAAGGTCAACATCGCGACCTTCAATCTCGGTCGCGATGCGGCGGGCGGCGACGCCATCGCGCTTCTCGCCGTCGATCAAGCCATCGCGCCCGATCTCATCGCGCAGCTGAGCAAGCTGGAGCATGTGAAGCAGGCAAAAGCGCTCGCCTTCTGATCAATCCGCCTGCACCTCTTCAAGCGCGAGAGCGACGGGCAGCGCGAGGGCGCACATAAGGGAGAGGGCGGCGAGCACCGGCGTCTGCCCGAAGCGCTCCGCCGCGAGGCCGAAGCCGGCGCCGGCCATGAGCACGACGCCGATGACTGTGTTGGAAAGCGCCGTGTAGGTCGCGCGGGTTTCCTCATCGGCCATATCCACGAGGTGCGTGGACCGGCCGAGGCGCACGCCTTGATAGGCGATCATCAGAACAAAGAGGAGCGGCGGAAGCGCGAAAATCGGGTGGAGCCTGTCGAGCCCCGCCAGCGTCGCCGTCGCGGCGAGCGCCGCCGCGGAGATCCCGGCTGCGGCGGCGAGCACCAGGCGGCTGGAGCGATCAGCGAGGGCGCCCCACACGAAAGAGCTGAGAAGGCTCGATGCGGCGGAGGCGAGAACGAGAAGGCCGAGAGACGCCCCGCCGTCGCGATCCTCGCTCAAGGCGGCGGCGACCATGAAAGGCGGGGCGAACGCCGTCGCGGTGAGGAGGGCGCGGCTCGCGATGAAGAGCCGCAGCTGGCCGTCGCGACCGAGGGCGCCGAAGCTTTCCACAGCCTCTTTGAAAGCGTTTCCGCCGCCGTCGGTCGCGCCCGGCGCTTCGCTCAGCAATGTGAAGACGGCGCCGCCGACGACCCAAAGACCGCCGGCCGCAAACACCGCCGCAAGCACGATCGTCATCTTCGCGCCGGCTCCCAGCACGAGGGTCGCGGCGAGGGCGATGACGGCGACCGAGGCGAGCGATGCGGCGAGGCCCGTCGTCGATCCGCGCTTCGATTTCGAGACGGTTTTTCCGAGGACGTCTTTATACGCGACGGAGCAGACGCTCCGGGAGAGCGCGAGCGCCGCGAGCGCGCAGACGATGACCGCCCCCGCCGCCGCGCCTTCAAGAGACAGGGCCGCAAGGCCGATGACGATGGCCGACAGGCCCTGGCCGACGGCGCCCGCCGCCCAGGCCCATTTCCGTTTCGGCAGGGATCTCAAATGGCCGGCGGTGAAGAGCTGCGGCAGAAGCGCGCCCGCTTCGCGCACGGGCACCAGCAGGCCGGCATAAAGCGCCGGCGCGCCGAGCGCGCCGAGGAGCCAGCTTAAGATCAGTTTCGGGTCGATGAACCCGTCAGCGATTTTTGATGCGCCCAGCGCGACGACGTGCTTGGCGACGTTCCCCGGCTGCTCGGCGCACGCGCTTTCCGGAATGTCCTTGCAGACGCGACCTTGATCGTCCGCGTTCAGCAAATCCTTCGCCTGTTCGAACACGCCCGTCTTTCTCCGCTCCTTCGACAAGTCGAACCTAAAGCGGACCCGCCTTTTGGCGAGGGGCAGGTCAGGGGCTTTCGGCCTTCGGGTCGTCCGGGGCGAAGGCCGCGCCGAATACGCTCTCTGCATACCAGCGCGGCCGTTGTCGCCGGTTCGTCGTTTCGAGCGTCACGCGCCGAAAGACGTCCGTAAACTGTGCGGCCACCTCGTAGTCGATCGGGGAGGAGAGATCGTCCGTTGGCTGGTGGTAGAGCGTCGCGAGCGTCCTGTCCCACCATCCGCGCCCGACGTTCTCCCCGTTTGGGTCGGTGAAGCCCATGTAAAGAAAAAGCGCCGGCACGCCCGCCTTCACGAAGGAGTACTGGTCGGAGCGGGTGAAGATGCTCTGCTCCGGGAACGGATCGGGCGCCACCGTCATGCCGAGCGGCCTGATCGCGGCGGCGAGGCGTTCGCCCATCTCGGACTGCTCCGCGCCGAAGGCGATGACGTCGACGAACTTATAGAAGGGCAGCGCGCCGTCGAGATTGATATTGGCGACGATCCTCTCGCGCGGAACGGTCGGGAAGTTGCCGAAATAGTCCGAGCCGAGAAGGCCTTTCTCCTCGGCCCCGACGGCGAGGAAGAGGATGGAGCGCTTCGGCCGCTTTTTCGCCTTTGCGAGGGTCCGGGCGACCTCCAGGAGCATCGATGTCCCGATGGCGTTGTCGAGGGCGCCGTTGCAGATCTTATCATCCTCCGCCAGTGGACGGCAGACGCCGACATGGTCGTAGTGGGCGGTCAGAACGACGTACTCGTCCGCAAGCTCCGGGTCGGAGCCGGGAAGCAGCGCCGCGACGTTTCTGGACGGCGCTTTTTCGAAGAACGCTGTCCGGCGCTGCAAAGAGACGGATGTCTCCAGATCAAACCCCGCGACGGGCCCTTTCGCGCCCGCCGTCACCGCCTCTTCGCCCGTCATCGGCGCGCCTTCGAAGAGTTTTGCGGCCGCCGCTCCGCGCACATAGGTGGAGGGAAGTTTCGAGGTCAGCCGATTACCGTCGCGTCCGGCTTCCGCCTGCGGGTCGAGGGCCGTCCATTTCAGAAACTCCCGGTAAAGATATTGTTTGCGGCCGTCGAAGGCGAACTGCGCCTCCATCGCCGGCGTCCAGACGGTGAGAAGGCCGACAGCTCCCGCTTCCAGCGCCGCCGCCGTCTTGGTCGCCGTAGAGCCGTAGTGCGCGGCTTCGGCCGCGGGCATATAGGGCGGAGGGCCGCCGAGCACGGCGACGAATTTCCCCTTTGCGTCGAGGTCGTCATAATCGTCCATGTCGAGAAGCGGCGCCGATACGCCGTACCCGGCGAACACGACCTCCGCGCTCACCGCCTCTTCGGGCGCTTCGGAACTCGCGTAAACGATGATGTCTTCGCCGTTCTGGAAGGGCGCGGGTCCTGACGGCCCGTCGATCTCGAACGCGAAGCCCTCGCGCGACAGCCGGGACGCGGCGAGCCCGAAGGGCTGAAAGAACGCGCCGTCGACGCCAGCGGGCTCCAGCCCGAGCGCCTCGAAATGCGCCGCGATATAGAGCCCCGAGATCGCCTCGCCCCGGCTCCCCGCGTCGCGTCCTTCCAGAAGATCGTCCGCGAGGAACATCATATGGGATCTGATTTCCGCCGGCTGCGGCCCGTCGGCGGCGCGCGCCGACCCGACGAAGACGCCAAGAACGGCGGCGACAACGATCGGCGATTTCATGGGCGCGCTCCGGTTCGCTCGTCCGGGCGCGGAGCCTTGGAAAAGGCGACGCCCTAATCGACGCTACGCCGGTAGATCCCGACGAACCAGTCCGCCCACTCTTTCTTGTCCGGGTCGTACTGGGTGAAGTGCTGGCGGACGGAGCCGTCCTCCTGCGGCGTCCAAACCCCGCGGAAGGGGAACGTTTTTCCGGACGTGCGGTAGCTGATGCGCCCCTCGAGGCGCATGGCGCCCGTGTCGTCGAGGCCGCCATCGTAATCGACGACGATGCCGGCGCTGACCCAGACCTGACGCCATGTCTTTGTCTCGGGGTCGTAGAAGTTATAGCTTTGGCCTGTCGAGCCCCCGGCGCCGGACCAGCGCTCGATGAGGAGGCAGCCGTTCTCCGCCTTAGTGATGCTGTTGGTCCCCTGGAACGCGTCCTTGGGCGACGTCACCCGCCATTCGCCGACCCAGAAGTCGAAATCGTCATAAGGTCCGCCCTCGCAGGGGGGCGGCGGCGCGGCCTGGAGGAGAGCGGCGAGGGCGATGGCGAGCATGTCGGTCTCCAGTGGCGTCCAAGCGTTACTATGCTAGACCCGCGCCTCCGCGTCCCCCTCAAGTCAGCAGGAGCAAGCGTGTGGCGAACGTCGCCGTGATCGGCGCCCAGTGGGGCGATGAAGGCAAGGGCAAGCTCGTCGACTGGCTGTCGGCGCGGGCGGACGTGGTGGTGCGCTTTCAGGGCGGCCACAACGCCGGGCACACGCTCGTCGTCGACGGGACGACCTACAAGCTGAGCCTGCTGCCGTCCGGTATCGTGCGGCCGGGAAAACTCTCCGTGATCGGCAACGGCGTCGTTGTCGATCCTTGGGCGCTCGATGAGGAGATCGCCCGCCTGGCTGAACAGGGCGTGCACGTGACGCCCGATTGCCTTGCGATCTCTGACGCTGCTGCTCTGATCCTGCCGCTCCATGGCGAGCTCGACGTGATGCGCGAGACGTCGAACGACGGGGTGAAGATCGGCACCACCAAGCGGGGCATCGGCCCCGCTTACGAGGATAAAGTCGGCCGCCGGGCGCTGCGCGTCGGCGATCTCGCCGACCTCGACGCGCTCCCCGCCAAGGTTGAAAACCTCCTCGCGCACCATAACGCCCTGCGCCGCGGCCACGGCGCGGTCGAGGCGGATGCGGACGACTTGCTGGCGAAGCTCGCCAAAGTCGCCCCGCGCCTCACCCGCTTCGCGCGGCCCGTCTGGCGGGTTCTGGACGAGGCCCGCCGCGCCGGCCGCCGCATCCTGTTTGAGGGCGCGCAAGGCGTATTGCTCGATATTGACCACGGGACGTACCCGTACGTTACATCCTCCAACACCGTCGCAGGGCAGGCGGCGGCCGGCGCCGGCGTCGGTCCGCGAACGATCGAGTATGTTCTCGGCATCGTAAAGGCGTACACCACCCGCGTCGGCTCCGGCCCGTTCCCGACGGAGCTTGAGGACGAAGACGGACGAAAACTCGGCGAGCGGGGCCATGAATTCGGCGTCGTCACCGGGCGCAAGCGCCGCTGCGGCTGGTTCGACGCGTGCCTCGTGCGTCAGACCCTGACGATCTCTGGCGTCGACGGGGTGGCGCTGACGAAGCTCGACGTGCTCGACGGCTTCGAGACCTTGAAGGTCTGCGTCGGCTACCGCCTCGACGGGGTGGAGCTCGACTACCTGCCGGCGGGGCAGGCCGCTCAGGCGCGGCTCGAGCCGGTCTACGAAACCTTCGAGGGCTGGGGGGAGTCCACCGAGGGCGCGCGGTCGTGGGCGGACCTGCCGGCGCAGGCGGTGAAATATGTCCGTCGCATCGAGGAGCTGATCGGCGCGCCGATCGCGCTCGTCTCAACCTCGCCTGAGCGTGAGGACGTGATCCTGATGAAGGACCCGTTCGAGGGCTGAGAATTGGCGACACGCGTCAAGACGCTCTTCAAGGCGGCGAAGGCGCGGCTGCGTGGCGTTCGTCGCAACTGCGCAGGCTGCAGAGGCGGCTCCCTCGTCTGCGACGGGTCGGCGTGGGCGGCGCTCGATCGACCATCATTGGACGAACCGCTTTGGCCGGCCCGGCGCTCGGCGCGCGAGTGGTCTTCCACACCTGATATTCTGCGTCGGCTCTCCGGCGCGATCCTTCAAACGCAGCCCCTACGGATCGTCGAGACGGGAACGTTCGAGGGGCTGGGGACGACGGCCCTCGGCCTCGCCGCGCCGCATGAGGCGGCCGTCATGACCTTCGATCTCGACGATCCCGAGGCGTCCGCCCCGCGGCGGGCCAATCTCGACGCCCTGCGCCAGGCGCGTCCCGACCTCGCCGTCGATCTCACCCTCGGCGATACGCGCGAGACGCTGGCCGGACGCGCCGAGGCGCTCGCCGGGTGGGCGTTCTGGTATCAGGACTCCGCCCACGATATCGACGGGATCGCCGCGGAATGGGCCGTCCTCGCGTCGCTCGCCGGCCCCGGGGCGCTTGTCGTCTTCGACGA
>JBCBJX010000041.1:0-24387 GCA_038522735.1 Pseudomonadota bacterium | reverse complement strand
TCTTCGTCGCCTGGTTCTGGGCCTTCTTTAACGCGGCCCTGTTCAACGGGCCGAACGAGGCGGTGATCCTCGCCGACGGCGCGACGCAAATGCTGAATGCGGACGGTCTGCCCGCCTATCTCGGCGACGACGCGCGCGTCCATGCGACGGGCGGCGTCTGGCCGCCGCGGGGCGTCGAGCCGCTCTCGCCCTGGCACCTGCCGCTCATCAACACGCTGATCCTGCTTCTCTCAGGTACGACCGTCACCTGGGCGCACCACGCGGTGCAGACCGGCGACCGGGACGGCCTCATTCAGGGGCTCGCCATCACCGTCGGCCTCGGTGCGTTCTTCTCGGTGCTTCAGGCGGTCGAGTACGCCGAAGCGATCGGCCTCGGGCTCTTCTCCTTCTCGGGCGACGTTTACGGCGCGACCTTCTTCATGGCGACGGGCTTCCACGGCTTCCATGTCCTCGTCGGCACGATCTTCCTCGCCGTCTGCCTCGTCCGCGCGATGCGTGATCAGTTCACGCCGGACCGCCATTTCGGCTTCGAGGCGGCCGCCTGGTACTGGCACTTCGTCGACGTCGTCTGGCTCGTCCTCTTCGCCTGCATCTACGTCTGGGGGAACCAGCTGGCGTAAGTGGCTTGCGGCCGTCCTTCGCGACGCGAGGCTGCGCCTCGCTCCTCAGGATAAAGTCCGTTCCATCTTCGTCCTGAGGAGCAGTCGCAGGCCGCGTCGCGAAGGACGGCGACAGGTCCCGAGGTCCGCATGACGAACTACCCTCCGCAGTCGCCCTATCAGACCGGCCTCGCCGGCACGTGTCCGCGCTGCGGGGAGGGCGCCCTCTTCAAGGGCTTCCTCGGCCTTCAACCCCGATGCCCGAACTGCGGCCTCGACTACGCCAAGGCCGACGCCGGCGACGGCCCCGCCGTCTTCGTCATCTTCATCGTCGGCTTCCTCGGCGTCGTCGCGGCCCTTGTCCTCCGCTATGGGATGAACGCCTCGATCGCGGTCGCCTTCCTCGGCTCCTCGGCGTTTTCGATCGCCCTCATCCTCGGCATGCTCCGCCCCATGAAGGGCGTGCTGATCGGCTTGCAGTACCGCGAGAAGGCCGCCGAGGGCGCGCTCGACGGCGGTACAGACGACTGGACCGCGTGAGCCTCCTCACCCGCCTCGCCGCGGGCGTCCGCGCCCACGCCGCGCTGACCGCCCTCGCCGCTCTCGGCGTCCTCATCCTCTGCGCGCTCGGGACGTGGCAGCTGCAGCGCCTTGACTGGAAGCGCGGCCTCATCGCCGCCGTCGAGGCGCGCGTCGAGCGCGATCCCGCTCCGTTTGCGGAGGTTCTGGAGCGCTGGCGCGCCGGCGAGGATGTCGAGTATACGCCCGTCCGGCTCGCGGGGCGGTTCCTCCACGAGCACGAGGCCCACGTTTTCGGCACGCTGGACGGGAAGGCCGGCTACTACGTCTTCACGCCGCTGAAGGTCGTGGCCGGAGGTTGTTCATCTCCATCTCCTCCCCCGCTTGCGGGGGAGGTGGCCGCGAAGCGGTCGGAGGGGGCTGGCGATCGTGAGGGTTTGGGCGAGGCGGCGAGGACCGCGCCGGCCCCCTCCGTCGGCTCCGCCGACACCTCCCCCGCAAGCGGGGGAGGGGCGGCGCGGGGCGGCTGCGTCTATGTCAACCGCGGGTTCGTTCCTCTGGAGAACAAGACCCCCGCAACCCGCGCCGACGGCCTCGTCGAAGGCCCCGTCGCCGTCGAAGGCCTTTTCCGCGGCCCTCAGGCGCCGTCCGGCGTCGCCGCATGGGTCGCGCCCGCCGACAGTCCGGAGGCGAATGAATGGCACGCCCGCGACCCGGCGCGCTTCGCGGCCGTCTCCGGCCTCGCCGCCGCGCCGGCGATGGTCGACAGTTTCGGCCGCGAAGCGCCGGGCGTCCTTCCCCAAGGCGGAACCACGAAAATCGAGTTCCGCAACAACCACCTGCAATACGCCTTCACCTGGTTCGGCCTCGCGGCGACGCTGGTGGGGGTGTGGGGAGCGTTCGTTCTGCGCGATCGTGACGCTAACGCTTTTTCCAAGTAACTGCTTCAGGTCCGAACATTTCTGCGTCTAACATTATAGCTTTTGCTAAATCTGAGGCAATGAATTGGTCCATATTGTTGTGGATCGCGGCAGAAATTTTCTCGCGCTGCGCATCAGATATCGTTTGCAGAATATTGGCGCTATTGCGGGCGCGATCAAATAAGAACTCACGAATAGTGTCTGGCAATGCATATTTTTTGGGTTCGAAGTACCCTCGTTCTACATTGAGGCGAGTACCTTGCCACTTTTCGTGAGGTGGTGATATGTAGCCAAAGAAAGCTAACTTTCCCAGTTTGACGTACACCATTGCCTCTCGATTGGACGCAGCAATGTCTCTCTCGACTAACCGACCAAGGAAGCGATTGAAGTTATGCGGAGTTTCTGGGTGCGGTATTCGTGAAAGATAGCCTAGCGGTAGTAGGTGTATCTCATTTGTACCAGGATTTTTAATTTCACCGTTCAGAAAATTCCTCCAAGTGCGTTCTGTATGGAGGATATCTGGATGAAATTTGTCCGGAATTGGTGATGTATCAGCATGCCGTACGACGGCGATCAAAGCCCTCCAACAAACTGATGCACCGAATTTATTAAGCCAAGACCCATAGACAAGCTTTAAGTTCTGGTCTGCATCATACGGATGAAAAAGGCGTTCAGCGAATATCTTCTCTATAACTCCAAATTTTTGTTCACAATCAAAGCAAAGTAGCGGGCATTTTTCTCCGTCTTGAACACGTAGTTGTGGGTTTTGGCCGGCCCGGATAGGTGTGTTTCCACCAGTAGCTTTTAGCCAGCGGTAGATGAACGCAGGGATGATGTGACTTTGATGCAATGGCGCATCTCGCAGGCACAATGCGCAGTTCGGATTATTTCTGAGTTCGTCGAGGATGGACGTACTCTGCCATTATAGCAGTTATCTTCACCGCTCCGTCAGCTTGAACTCGATCCGGCGGTTCTGGCTCAAGGCCGACGCGCCGAGCCCCTGCACCAGCGGCTGGTTTTCGCCGAATCCGGCGGCCATGAGGCGGTTCGCCGGGACGCCGCGGCCTTCGAGATATCGTACGACAGAGACGGCGCGGGCGGTCGAGAGGTGCCAGTTGGACCGGAATTTCTGACGGCAGTTCGCCGAGAGGGGCAGCTGGTCGGCGTGGCCGTCGACGCGCAGCACCCAGGCGATCTCTGACGGGATGTCCGACTGGATTTCGAGGAGCGCGGAGGCGAGTTCGTTCAGCTGCGGCTTGCCCGCCTCGGCGATGGCGTCGTCGCAGGAGCCGAAGAGGACGTCCGACTGGAAGATGAACCGGTCGCCGACGACGCGAATGTCCGAGCGTTCGCCGATCGCCTCGCGCACCGCCTCGAAGAAGCGCGAGCGCACCTCCTGCAGCTCCTGCACCTTGCGGGCGAGGGCCTGGTTAAGCCGTGTGGAGAGGTTCTCGATCTGCGCCTGCTGCTCTTTATCCTTCGCCTCGGCGGCGTCGAGCGCCTCCTGCAGGGAGCGGATCTGGTCGCGCAGCGCCGCGAGCTGGGCGTTGAGGGTCGCGATTTCGGACTTCTGATCCTCCGTCAGCGCCTTTTCTTTTTCGAGCTCCTCGGCGGAGGCGGCGATGGCGGAGCCGAGGGTCGCGATCTCGGCGTCCTTCGCGTCGATCTCCCCGCGGAGCCCGACGATGGTCTCGTCGCGGTCCTGCAGCGTCGATTCAAGGAGGCTGATCCGCCCGCGGAGCTGCGTGTTTTCAGACTGGGCGAGGGAGAGCTGCGCGGCGAGGGCCGCGAGTTCGTCCGACAGGCTCGCGATCTCGTCCTCCTTCGAGGAGAGCGCCTGGCCGAGATAGAACTGGGCGACCACGAAGATCGACAGGACAAACATCATGACGAGGAGCAGCGTCGACAGCCCGTCGACGAAGCCCGGCCAGATATTGGCCTCTGATCGGCGGCCCCGGCGCGCCATCCCCCGCGGCCCTTAGCGGCCTTCGCCGATCCGCACGAGGGTGCGGTTGAGGGCGCGGATCTCTTCGGTCATTTCGGTCGCGAGTTTTTGCGAGCTCGCGTCCTGGGCGTCGTGCAGGCGTTTCACGCCGTCCTCGATCGCCTGCAGGGGCGCAAGAAGCGCGTCGTCGCCGAGTTGCGCCGCGCCGCGTCGCGAGCCGCCGGCGGCGAGTTTCGCGATCGCCTTCTGCTGCGCTTCGAGGTTTGCGTTGAGCGCTGCAATCTGCTGGGCGAGCCCGGAGACGTCGCCGGAAACGGCGGGCGCTGCGGAGAGGGGGGCGTCGTCTCCTGCATACGTCGCATTCGGACCGGAGGCGCCCGCGCCCGTCGCCGTCAGGCCGGAGAGCCAGTCCTCAAGGTCAGAGTAAAACCGGTTCTGCGCTTCGCCCGCCTGCAGGTCGAGGAAGGAGACGATCAGCGATCCGCCGAGGCCGAAAAGGGAGGACGAAAACGCTGTCCCCATGCCCGACAGCGGTTCGCGCAGATTGGTGATGAGCTGGGTCACCGCGTCCTCCGCCGTGCCGCCCGTATCGGCGAGGCCGGAGATCGTGTCGGCGACGGCGTTCACCGTCTGCAACAGACCCCAGAAGGTGCCGAGAAGGCCGAGGAAGACGAGAAGGTCGCGGATGTAGCGGCCGGTGTCCCGGCCCTCATCCATCCGGGTGCCGATGGAATCGAGGATCGCGCGAGTGGAGGCCGGGGCGAGCCGGGCGCCGCCTTGCCGGTCCGCCTCCAGAAGCAGTTGCGCCATGGCGCGGATGATCGAGGGCGGGCGCGGCAGGCGCGTGCGGCCGGGATCGACGCTTTCCCGGAAGGCGTCCACCCAACGCACCGCAGGCGCGACGATGCCCGCCTGACGCAGGTTGAAGATCACCCCGAAAAAGAGAACCGCGATGATCAGCCCGTTCAGCGGCGGGTTCGCCATGAAGGACGAGATGAGGAGGTCGTTCGCGTTCGGCCCCCAGGGCGATAGATACCAGGACCCGGCCCCGACGAGGGTCAGGAACAAGAGCATGTTCAGGATCTTGTCGCCCGGTTTCCGGAACCGCGCCGACCGCTCAAGCGATTGCGCCATCGCTCACCACCCCTCGAAGCTTTCCGCGCTCAGAAGCGCCGATCGGCTTCCACCCTAACCCCAATTCTCCCGCTCTGAAATCACGCGGGCGCTGCGTTTTCGTGACACCCGCGGAAAAGGCGCTCGTCCGGTTATGCGCACCAAGTGCGCAAACTTTCTTGCAAAGGCGCACAATGTGCGCAATACAGGCCGTACAGGCGCAATGGTTGCGCTTTTCCGTGCGCACGGATCACTCGAACGGAAACCGAAACGGAAGGAGCGTTCAGAATGATCTCCAGGAAACTGATTGCGGGCCTCGCGGTCCTCATGATGGCGGCCCCCGCCGCCGCCGACGACCCGGCGGAGAAACGCCGCGCCTACGCAGACGCGGCGAGGGACCTCATCGAAGAAAGGCTGGTGGAGACGGCGGGCAGCCGCATCGTCGCCCGCGGCGACGTCTACGACGTCGTGGCCGTCGACCGGGTCGGCCGGTCCTATGACGCAGAAGCCCTCGACTTCCGCGTCACCGCCCGCAGCGCCGGCGCGCGCAAGTCGTTCTACCAGACGGTGGTGTTCATCGACGAAGAACCCTTCGCGCTGGAAGAAGACTTCCGCCTCGTCCGGGCGATCTGAGAAGAAGGCGGCGCCGTCCTCAGGCGGCGCCGTCTTTCACGTTGCCGACGGCGTTCAGGATCTCTCCGACCGGCTTGTGCAGCTCCGCGTTCGTCGCGAGAACGGATTTTCCGTCCTGGGGGCGGACGCCGCCTTCGATTTCCGAGACAAGACCGCCGGCCTCGCGGACGATGATGATCCCCGCGCAAACGTCCCACGGGTTCAAGTCCCTCTCCCAGTAGCCGTCGAAGCGGCCGGCGGCGACGTAAGCGAGGTCGAGGGCGGCCGACCCGAAGCGCCGGATCCCCGCCGTACGCAGAAGAATTTCATTGGTCTCGCGCAGCGCCCGGCCCTGGCCGGACTTGCCCATGAAGGGAAGGCCTGTGGCAATCAGGGTTTCTGAAAGCTCCCGCCGGCCGGAGACCCTGAGCCTTTTATCGTTCAGCCAGGCGCCTTCGCCCTTCTCGGCCATGAACATCTCGTCCGTCGCAGGATTGTAGACGACGCCGGCGAAAGGCTGGCGGTCGCGCTCAAGGCCGATCGAGACTGCGAAATGGGGAAGGCCGTGGAGGAAGTTCGTCGTCCCGTCGAGGGGATCGACGACCCAGCGGTTTGAATTGTCCGCGCCTTCGATTTCGCCGCGCTCCTCCATGAGGAGCCCGTATTTCGGGCGCACCCTCTGCAGCTCTTCAAACAGCGCCTGCTCGGCCCTGTGGTCCGCCATCGAGACGAAGTCCGCCGCGGACTTCCGGGAGACCTGCAGCTGTTCAAGCTCGCCGAAATCGCGGCGCAGAACGCGGGCGGCCTTGCGCGCCGCGCCGATCATGACGGTGAGGAGGGGGGAGTGGGGCATCGAAGGCGTCCGAAAAACAAGCCGCGTCCCTTAGGAAATCGTGGGGCCTAAGGCAACGTCTCGCGGCCCGGCCCTTTGGCGACGGAGACCCGGCGGGCGGGGGCGTACCGGACGGACCGACATCCTCCCACGACGTGGCCTCGCGTTCGTTGAAAGGGCTTGTCAGTCCGGAAACACCATGAACTCCGCCGGATCGACCGCTTCGCCGTCGACATAGAGTTCAAGATGGAGATGCGGGCCCGTCGATCGGCCCGAACTGCCGACGCGGGCGATGAGATCGCCGGCTTTCACACCGCCCCTTTCTTTGTCCACCGCGCTCAGCTGGGCGTATCGTGTTATATAGCCGGCGCCGTGGTCGATTTCGATCAATGTTCCGTACGGGCCTCCTGTGACACGTGAGGTGACGACGACGCCGTCGGCCGGCGCGTAGACCGGCGTGCCGGTCGGCGCGGCGACGTCGATGCCGAAGTGGTTTGATCGACGACCGTTGACAGGATCCGCCCGCGGACCGAAGCGGCTGGTGATGCGCCCGGTCTCGATCGGCATATGCGTGAAGCGCGGCGCGTCGCGGGAGGTCGTCGCGGCGTAGCCGAACTGCGCGGCGGCGATCGGCGCGGCGAGGAGGGCGAGGGCTCCGATGAGCGCGCGCCGGCGCGTCTTGCCCGTTCGGCCGCCCGCGGCCATGATCTCGGTTAATCTCATTCGGGTGTCTCCAATGCTCCGGGGTGAGAAGACCGCCGGGGCGCATGGCGGTGCGTCCCCGGCGGTATGCGACAGGGCGGCGAGGAGCGTTTTCGCGTAGACCTTGCGCATGTCGGGCGCTTCGCCGGCGACGCGCCGGTCGGCGTTGATCTCGGCGGCGAGGCGACAGCGGGCGGTCTGCATCCGGACGAACGGGTTCACCCAGAACAGGACGTCGATAAGGGCGAGTCTCTCGAACCAGGCGGGATCGCCGCGGTCGATATGGGCCTGCTCATGGGCGATGATGAGACGGAGCGCCTCGTCGTCAAGTGCGTCCAGAAACACCGCTGGCAGAACAATGCAGTCACGCGCGGCGAAGGGCGGCAGATCGTCGCCGCCGATGCGGACCTGCGGACTAAGCGGCGCCGCGGCTTTATTCGCCGACGCGATAGCGCGCGCAACGCGGCGTCTCGCCAGCAGCAGGCGTCCGCCGAAGACGCCGACGCCGACGCCATAAACCGCAAGCAGCGAGAAAACGACGGCGCGACGCGCATCCGGATTGTCAGCGGCGACCTCGCTGGAGACATGAGGCGCGGCCCCGAGGCCGCCTTCTAGGAGCGGAAGGATCGGCGGAAGCGGCGACGGCGTGTTCGGAACCGCCGCGGCGAAAACAAGGGCCATCAGCCCAAAGGCGATAGGCGCGAGCATGACGGCGAGCGTGATTTTCTCCGCGTCGTCGGAGATCGTCGTCGCACTGCGCAACCGATCATCAACGCGCGCGAGCCCCCAAACGATCGCGCTCCATAATAGCGGAATGAGCCCGAGAACGATCAACGCTTCCATCATGACCGATCCTTCGCATCCAGATTTTCGAGGAGATCTTCCAGTTCCCTGACTTCGTCCGGATCCAGCAGTTTCGATCCGGTGAAGGCGGCCGCGGGCATCGGCGCGTCCGCCTCCAGAACATTGCGTGTGAAATCCCGGATCAGCATCGCCATGGTTGCAAGCTTCGATTGAACGGGTACGAATGTTTTAACGCCGTGCACGGGCTCGACGGCGACCAGCCCCTTGTCGACCATCCGGTCGAGGGTTTTTCGCGTCGAGGAGAACGACCAGCCCGTCTCGTCAGAAACGGCGTCGTGCAGTTCGCGGGCGCTCAGGCGACCCTTGCGCCACAGGCGCCGGAGGAGGCGGAGTTCGGATTCGGACGGCTTCATTTGCGACCTCTGACGCGAGTGTGCGACAAATGTCGCTCATTCTGGCGCCGAGGTCAAGCGGGCGGACCGTGAATTCGCGTCTTCAGCCTTCGACGGCCTCGCGCTTCAACTCCAGCTCCAGCCACGCCTCTTCTTTTTCCGCCTTCAGCGCTTCGCGCTCCGCGAGGAGCCTCGTCGCTTTTTCAAAGCGGGCCGCGTCGCGGGCGTAGAGCTCAGGGTCCGCCAGGACGCCCGTCAGCTTGGCGATGTCCTCATCAAGCTTGGCGATTTCATCGGGCAGAAGTTCGAGAGCCCGCTGCTCCTTGAACGAGAGCTTCGCCGCCCGTGCTGCCGGGCGCTCCGCAGGCGTTGCATTCGCTGTCGGCTTGTCCTTCCGCGAGGCCCGGCCCGCCGCCTCGGCCCGCTCCCTCACCATGTCGGAATAGCCGCCGACGTATTCGATCCAGCGCCCGCCGCCTTCGGGCGCGACGACGCTTGTGACGATGCGGTCGAGGAAGTCCCGGTCGTGGCTGACGAGAAGAACCGTGCCGTGATAGTCCGCCAGCGCATCTTCGAGAACGTCGAGGGTTTCAAGATCCAGGTCGTTGGTGGGCTCGTCGAGGACGAGGAGGTTCGATGGGCGCGCGAGGGCCGCGGCGAGGGCGAGGCGGCCGCGCTCGCCCCCGGAGAGGGAGGAGACCGGCGCCCGGGCCTGGTCCGGCGTGAAAAGGAAGTCCTTCAGATAGCCGATCACATGGCGCTGGACGCCGCCGACGGAGATCGCATCGCCGCGGCCGCCGGTGAGGACGTCCTGCACCGTGTCCGTCGGTTTGAGGTCGGCCCGGCGCTGATCGAGGGAGACGGTCTCCAGGTTGACGCCGAGCGTCACCTCGCCGGCGTCCGGTTCAAGATCACCCGTCAGCAGGCGGAGGAGGGTCGTCTTGCCCGCGCCGTTCGGGCCGACGAGGCCGATGCGGTCGCCCCGGACGATCTCGATCGAGAAGCTGCTGACGATCGTCCGCTCGCCGAACGCCTTCGCGACGCCCCGCGCCTCGACGACCCGCTTGCCGGACTTGTCGCCTTCCGCCGCGGCGATGGCCGGGCCGCCGACCCGTCGCCGGGCCTCACGCCGTTGGGCGCGCAACTCGCCGAGCTCGCGCATGCGGCGGACGTTCCGCTTGCGCCGGGCGGTGACGCCGTAACGCACCCAGTCCTCCTCCGCGGCGATCTTCCGGTCGAGCTTATGGGCGGCGGTCTCCTCCTCCTCAAACGTCTTGTCCCGCCACGCCTCGAAATGGGCGAAGCCTTTTTCGAGCCGGCGCGTCAGACCCCGATCGATCCAGATGGTCCGTGTCGTAAGCTCGGAAAGGAACCGCCGGTCGTGGCTGATGAGGACGAGGGCGGCGCGGGAGCGTTTCAGCTCGCCCTCCAGCCAGTCGATGACCGCGAGGTCGAGGTGGTTCGTCGGCTCGTCGAGAAGGAGAATGTCCGGGTCCGGTGCGAGGGCCTTTGCGATGGCGACGCGCCGGCCTTCGCCGCCGGACAGCGCCGCCCGGTGTTCGTCGCCTGTCAGCCCCAGCGCCTCCAGAAGCCGGCGTGCGTTATGCGGATCGTCGGCGGGTCCGAGACCCGCCTTCACCGCGGCGAGCGCCGTTTCAGAGCCTGAAAAATCGGGTTCCTGCTCCAGATATCGTACGGTCGTTCCCGGCGTCAGCGTGCGCTCGCCGGCATCTGGCTCGATGAGGCCCGCCGCGATTTTCAGGAATGTCGACTTGCCCGAACCGTTGCGGCCGACGAGGCCGATGCGGTCGCGCTCATGCACGTTTAGGTCCGCGCCGTCGAAGAGCGGGCGGTCGTATTGGAGGCGGATGTCGCGAAGGGAGAGGAGGGGCGCGGCCATCGGCGGCGTTTAACAGGTCGGGGGAGGCGCATGAAGGCGGGTTGGGAAAAGCGGCCGTCCTTCGAGACGCGAGGCTTCGCCTCGCTCCTCAGTACGAGCGGCCTGCCGGCGCAATGCTCATCCTGAGGAGGCGCGAAGCGCCGTCTCGAAGGATGGCCGCCCGAGCCGAGGCTTGCCGCCCGCGGCGCGCTCGCCCATACCGCGGCCGAGGACAAGGGAGCATGACATGGCCCATCTGGCGCTGCTTCGGCACGGACAGAGCGACTGGAACCTGCAGAACCGCTTCACCGGCTGGGTCGACGTGGACCTGACCGATCAGGGTCGCGCGGAGGCCGACAAGGCGGGCGCGCTGTTGAAGGAGACCGGCGTCGAGTTCGACCGCTGTTACACGTCGGTGCTCACCCGCGCCATTCGCACTCTGAACATTGCTTTGGACGGCATGGACCGCGTCTGGCTGCCGGTCGAGAAGGACTGGCGGCTAAACGAGCGCCACTATGGCGGCCTCACCGGGCTCAACAAGGCCGAGACGGCGGAGAAGCACGGCGAGGATCAGGTGAAGATCTGGCGGCGCTCCTACGACACGCCGCCGCCGGAGATCGACGCCGAAAACCCCGATAATCCCAATACCGACATCCGCTACGCCGCTCTCGGGGGTGGAGATATTCCGTTAGCTGAGAGCCTCAAGTCAACGCTCGACCGGGTGAAGCCTTATTGGGATGCTGAGATCGCGCCGCGCCTAGAAGCAGGCGAAAACATCCTCATCGCCGCCCACGGCAATTCGCTTCGGGCCATTGTCAAGATGCTGTTCGACGTCTCCGAGGACGACATCGTCGGCGTCGAGATCCCGACCGGCAATCCTCTGCTTCTGGAGCTCGAGGAGGGCGATCTTTCGGTGCGCGAGGCGCGGTATCTCGATGCAGCGCGGGCGACGGCGCTGCCGGAGGCGGGCTAGGAGCGCACGCCGCCGTCCTTCGCGACGCCCGCTTTCGCGGGCTCCTCAGGACGAAGGAGGAACAGTCACGCCGCTCATCCCGGCATTCGCCGGGATGAGCGGCGGATCGTGTTTAAGACCGGCTCGGGGGCTACTCCACATCCTGCCCCCACTGACCGAAGGGCGGCAGTGGTTTCGCTTTCAACTCGGGGATCGGGTCCTCCTTCAGGCGCTTTTCAAGGTGCGAGATCGCCGCGTCGAGCTGGGCGTCTTGTCCCTTGAAGGTCGCGTAGGGAAGATTATCCACCTCGATGTCCGGCGAGACGCCGCGGGCCTCGATGAGCCAGCGGCCGTCGAGGCC
The DNA here is from genome assembly GCA_038522735.1 of Pseudomonadota bacterium. Taxonomy (GTDB): domain Bacteria; phylum Pseudomonadota; class Alphaproteobacteria; order Caulobacterales; family Parvularculaceae; genus JBCBJX01. Next base: position 12,757 of record JBCBJX010000041.1, on the reverse strand, counting down.
GAATTGCGGGAACTCCGCGATGCGCGCCCGGCCGCCGTCGACCAGGTTGTTGCGGCCTGAGAGCCAGATGCCGGCGCCGGCCGTCTGCTGGCCGATCACGTCGCCAAGCTCGAGCGCCTTGAAGCCGGCGGTGAAGGTCTCCCCGTCCGAGTACGTTCCTTCGTCGATCAGGACGACGATATGGCCGCGGAAGGCGCGCTGCATGTTGACATAGGGCTCGCCGCCGTTCGGGCTCATCCAGAAGGCCCAGGCCCTGCGCGACAGGAAGCCGAGCAGCCAGCTATCCACATTGCCGCCCCAGTTGCCGCGCACGTCGATGATGAGGCCGTCCTTCCCGTCGTGCTCGTAGTAGTCGCGCGCGAAGCTCGCGACGTCCCGACCGCCCATGGCGCGCAGGTGCATGTAGCCGAAGCGATTATCAGTTTCTGAACGGACATAGTCGCGGCGGCCTTCGACCCAATGATCGTACATGAGCCAGAAATCCGAGCCCGTCGGTTCGACGATTTCGCTCACCTCTTCGCCGTCGCGAAGAAGATCGAGGCGAACCTGCTGGCCGGCCTTCTGGTTGAGAGCCGCGTGGAGCCCGGCCTGCGTCGAGACCGGCGTTCCGTCCACGGCGATGAGGACGTCGCCTTCGCGCACGTCCACGCCGGGCTCCGTCAGCGGACCCCGCCGGTCGATGAGATCGCTTTCGCCGGCGAAAATCGTCGCGACACGCAAGCCGTTGTCGACGGCCTCGAATTTCGCGCCGAGGAAGGCGGCGTCGCCGACTTCTTCGTCCTGCGGCGTTTCTCCGCGGGCGATCTGGCTGTGGAGGATGCCGAGATTGGCCGACATCTGGGCGAGGAGATCGTCGAGCTCCGTACGGTGACCGACCCGCGCGACAAGGGGCGCGTAGCGCTCCAGCACCGCCTCCCAGTCGACCCCGCGCATGGCGGGATCGAAGGAATAATCCCGGTGCATCCGCCAGGCGTCATAAACCATCTGGCGCCATTCGACCTGCGGATCGACCGGCAGCTTCCAGTCGCCGACGCGGATCTTGTGGTCGGAGAGATCGTCCGGAGCAGACGCGCCGGCGGGCACGATCGCCATCATGCCGTTCGAGCGATAGAAGAGCTTTTCGCCGTCGTCGGAGAGGCTGTAGCCGCGGACGTTCGAGGCGAAGGTCTTCATCTCCGCGTCGGTCGCGTCGATCTTGATGCTCTTCAGATCCGTCTGGTCGTCGCCATACTGAAGAACATAAAGGTGCGAGCCGTTGGCGCCGAGGCCCCAATAGTCGCCCCGCTCCGCCGGAACCTCCCAGAGGCGGCCGGCGATCCCGTCGAAGACGATTTCGACGTCTTTTTCGTCTTCGTCCTTTTTCTCCTCGTCTTCGGAGGCGTCCTCGGCGTTCTCGTCGGACTTTTCCTCCGTATCGGCTTCTTCGTCCTCGCCGTTCTCGTCCTCGTCCTCTTTCGCCGCGAGTTCGTCTTTCGGGGCGAAGGGCCATTCGGCGTCCTCCGTCAGCGCGGTCGCGTAGATTTTGGTGCGGTTGATGAAGGCGGGGCCCATATTGCGATCGCCCCAGGGCGAGCCGGGCGTCGGGCTGAAGGCCCGGTCGGAAAGGAAAAATAGCCATTCGCCGTCCGCCGAAAACGCCGGCGAATATCCCGCGTATTTGGCGGAATCGACCCGCGCGCGCTCGCCCGTCTCCGTGTCGTGAATGAACACGTCGTTGACGTCGGCGGCGCCGTATTCGGCGTAGGTGAGATAGCGGCCGTGCTTCGACCAGGAGATGCCGGTGAATGGAGAGTCGTCGCCCGTCTCGTTCTGGACGAGCAGCGTCTTTTCCTGGCTTTCGAGGTCGAGGGACCAGAGCCGGCCCTTCTTGTCGTCATAGACGAGGCGCGAGCCGTCCGGGGAGGGAACGATCTCCCAGATCGGCGCGTCGGAGCCGACGGTGAGCTGTTCGGCTTCGCCGCGCCCGTCCGCGGGCAGCCGCCAGATCTCGCCGCGGCGGTTCTGGTCGATGACGAGATAGACCCAGTCGCCCTTCGGCCCCGGCGTCGCGACGCGGGCGCGGGCGCCTTTCGGGATTTCGAAATCGACCCGGCGGCGCTCGCCGGTGAAGCCGAGGGCGACGTCGCCGCGGGCGGTGAGGGCGACCGCCTCTCCTGCGCCGCCCATGATGGCGGCGTCCAGATAATCGAGCGGATCGTCGAGCCAGCGCTTGCGGGTGTAGTCGCGGTCGCTCACGAGCGAGAGGTCGATCTTCGCCTCTTCCTCCGCCTCGATATCGAAGACGTAGATATCGGCGCCCCGCTGATAGAGGATCTTGCCGTCCGCCATGTTCGGCCGGCGGATCTGGAACTCGCCGTTCTCCGTGTGCTGTTGAATGTCACGGCCGGAGCGCGCCATCGACCAGATCGCGTCTGCGCCCGACTTGTCGGAGACGAAGTAAACGCGGTTTCCGTGAACCATGGGGCTGCGGATCGGCGCGCCGAAGTCATCGGCGAGTTGCGTCGCTTCGCGCTTGGAGCCTATGCGCCAACTCCAGAGCTCCGCCATGGCGCCGCCGCGATAAAGAAGCGCGTTGTCGTTCGATTCAGAAAGGCCGCGGCGGGTGAAATAGAACGTCTTTCCGTCGCCGGAGAAGGCGCCGGCGGTAGCCCGCCAGAGGGGCAGGGTTTCGGCTTCCAGCGTCTCCGGATCGACGAGGCGGAGCACGACGGCGTTGTTGCCGGGCTCGTTATAGGAGGCGATCAGCACCCGGCCGTCCGGGCTCCAGCCTTCGACGCGAAGGCGGCCGCCTTCGAAGGTGATCTGTTTCGGTCGTCCGCCGGCGAGGGGAACGACGTAGGCTTCGCCTTCGCCGTCGTAATTGCCCATGAAGACGACCGATGCGCCGTCGGGAGAGATGAACGGCCGGGTCTCGGGCTCCGGGTGCGTCGTCAGGCGGACGGCGTCGCCGCCCTCGACCGAGGCGCGCCAGAGATCGCCTTCGCTCGCGAAGACCAGCGTGTCTCCATGGGCGTCCGGGTAGGAATAATAGCCCTCGACGCCGGCGATGGCGGCGGTCGAGGCCGCGGCGGCGAGGCCGGCCGCGATGGAGGCGAGACGTGCGCGCATGGGAAACTCCCCCGTTTGATCAACGGAGGAAGTCTGCGACGCGGGGCGTTAAGGGAAAACCCTGAACCACATGACGAAAAGGTAATCGGGCGGCCCCGTGAAGGGCCGCCCGATCGCCTCAGCCGGCGCGCGGTCGGGGGGAGGGCGTCGCGCGCCCGCCGGGCGTGTCGGTTATTCCGCGGCGCGAAGAACCGCGGCGCCCGTCGACGGGCTGATCGCGATTTTGCGCGGTTTCGCTTCCTCGGGGATTTCCTTCACGAGGTCGATGTTGAGGAGGCCGTTCTCCAGCGATGCGCCGGAGACCTTCACGTGCTCGGCGAGCTGGAACCGGCGCTCGAAAGCGCGGCCTGCAATGCCCTGATGCAGGAAGGTGCGGTCGTCGCCCGCATCGGTACGCGCGCCTTTCACGGTCAGCGCGTTCTCTTTGACCTCGATGTCGAGATCAGCGTCCGCGAAGCCCGCAACGGCGAGGGTGATGCGGTACTCCGCGTCGCCCGTCCGTTCGATGTTGTAAGGCGGGTAGCCCGAACCCTGATCGGCTTTCGTCGCCGTATCGAGCAGGTCGAACAGGCGGTCGAAGCCGACGGTCGAGCGATAAAGGGGGGTGAGATCGTAAGTGCGCATATCGAAGTCCTTCTTTCATCAGCAAGGTGTTCGGCGCGTTGCGAACCGCCGCTGAGGCCGGCCGCGTCGCGTCTGCAGGACCTGACGGCTCCCGCTAACAGAAGGTGGTGAGCGCGAATTTTCGGGTCAAGAGGTCGGAGTTGTCGTTTCGCTCCGATGTCGCTAGCCCTCTTCGCGGGCGTTTTAGGCGGCTGAACAGGGAGACCCCCGATGCGATTTGAATTCATGGCTGCGGCGAGCGCGGCTTTTCTTCTCACGGCGTGCGGCGGCGAGGAGGCGGCGACGCCGGCCCCGGAATCCGAGGCGGCGTCCGCGGAGGAGGCCCCGACGGACGCTCCTGCAGCGGCGCCGGACGCCGGCGAGGTGCTCGACGCCGTTCTCGATCACCCGCGCCGCGGCGAAGGGGCCGATCGCGACGCCTTCCGCAACCCGAAAGAGACGCTCCTCTTTTTCGGTTTCGAGCCGGACATGACGGTCGTCGAAATCTGGCCGGGCGGCGGCTGGTACACGCGGGTGCTGGCGCCCGCCCTGAAAGAAGGCGGCGGAACTTATGTCGCCGCGGCGTTCGATCCGTCCGTTGAGAGCGCGTTCATCGAACGCAGCCTGACGGCCTTCGACGAAAACTTCGTTCAGAAGCCGGAAGAATACGGCGACATCGTCGTGACGGCCCTCTCGGCTAACACCGAGGCGGTCGCGCCGGCGGGCTCCGCCGACCTGGTTCTCTCCTTCCGCAACGTCCACAACTGGATGGGCGGCGAGTTCGCGGAAAAGGCGTTTGCGGACTTTTACGCAGCGTTGAAGCCGGGCGGGGTATTGGGCGTCGTCGAGCACCGCCAGAAGGACGGCGAGCAGGATCCCCGCGCGCGCACGGGCTATGTCCGCGAAGACGCTGTCATCGCCTTCGCCGAAGCCGCCGGCTTCGTCCTTGAAGCGCGCTCCGAAGTGAACGCCAATCCGAAGGACACGGCCGACCACCCGTTCGGCGTCTGGACCCTGCCGCCCGTCCTCCGCGGCCCCCGCGAAGGCGAGGAGGCGCCGGAAGGCTATGATCGTGAGACATATCTTGAGATCGGCGAGAGCGACCGCATGACGCTGAAGTTCCGCAAACCGATCGACGCCGACGCCGCGCTCCTTGAGTAGCGGACCTTGAGCGTCGACGACGACGCGCTGAAGCAAGCGGCCGACGGGGCGTTCAAAACCCCGTTCGGCGGCGTCTTGCGGCTGCAGGTCGGCGGTGAGGCGGGGCGGGCGCTGGTCGTCGAGGGGCGCGTCGATCCGCCAGTAATCAGCACGGCGACAACAGACGAAGTCCACGCCGACTGCGCCATTTACGCGGACGAGCAGACGTTCGTCCGCGCCCTCATGAACGATCGCGCGCTGACGGCGTCCTACGTCTCCGGCCGCCTCGCGATCGCCGGCGATATGAGCGTGATAGCGCGGGTGGAGCTCGGATCCGCATGAGCGAGCCGCACTGGATCGCGGCGCCCGGCGCGACGCCGCCGGAGGGAGCCCGGCTCCTCTATCTTCCGCGGCCGGACGGGGCGCGTCTGCGGTGCGCCGTCCTGCCACATACGTCGCCGCGAGGGGTCGCCGTCGTCACGACCGGCTACAACGAGTTTATCGAAAAGTATTTCGAAGTCGCTGAGGCGCTGCGCGACCGGGGCTTCGCTGTTGTGCTCTACGACACCCGCGGCCAAGGGCTGTCGTCGCGGCCCCTGGACGACGCTTCGCTCGCTCATGCGACGAGCTTCGATATCTATGCGGACGACCTCGCCGCCGTGGCGTCCGAAATCGCCGCCGATCTCGCGCCGAGCGCCCCTTTGATCCTCCTCGCCCATTCCATGGGCGGGCTTGTGACGCTCCACGCCCTCGCGACGGGCCGTGCGCGACCCGCGGCAGCGGCCCTTTCGGCGCCCATGACCCGGGTCGTGAAATCGCCGCCGGCGCTCTTCGCAGCTGAAGTTCTGACCGGCCTCCTGTGCGCGATCGGCCTCGGCGAGAAGCCGATCTTCGGGCGCGGGCCGTTCGCTGATGAGTTCGAGGATAATCCGTTCACCCACGACCGCGCGCGGTTCGAGAGCTTCAAGGCGTTGCAGGCCGTCGCGCCGATCGCCGTTCTCCGTGGGCCGACGAACGCCTGGGTCCGCGCGGCGATCAAGGCCGGAAAGGCGCTCTCCGACGGTCTTAAATCCGTCCGGACGCCGATGCTGATCGCGAGCGCCGGGGATGAGCGGGTCATCGATGGGACGGACCATGCGAGGGTCGCGCAGGCGGCGCCGAACTGTTCGCTTCTCCCTATCCCCGGAGCGCGCCACGAGATTCTGGTCGAGGCGGACGACTATCGGCGCCAGTTCTGGGATGCATTCGATGAACTCGCGGGTCGCGCCGGGCTCGCAGGCTAGACGTCAGCCCCGATCCTCGATCCGCGCGATCCGCATTTCGATCTTCTTCAGCTCTCTGAGGATTGAGAGCGTGTTCATGCGGTCGTAGACCCACTGTTTCAGAGCGACCTGCACAGCCCAGGCCGCCGCGGCCGCGGCCGTCCACCGCACCAGCGGAACAATCTCGTTCGTCGTTACGATCTTGTAGACGCCGAAGAGGCCGAAGCCGGTGGCGATCAAGATCACGAGGAAGCCGAACGCCGTCCAGCCGCCCATCGGGCCGCGAAAGGTCGACCCCATTTGCGTGAAGAGCCCGCGCCCGTCCTCGAGGTCGCGCAGAAACGCCTCGTCGTCGGCGTCGAGGGCGCGGCGGATGTCGCTATCGAACTCGCTCATCGTCTTCTCCTTTCAGCATCTCTTTCAGTTTCGACCGGGCGGCGAAGAGCCGCGATTTGACGGTCCCGACGGGGGCGCCGACGGCGAGGGCGATTTCGGCGACCGTCAGCCCCTCGCGGTAGAAGAGGAGGGCGGCCGGCTTCAGGGCGCCGTCGAGGCGGTGGAAGGCCTGCGCGATAGCGAGGGACCGCTCGTCCCGGTGCGGAGCGGCCCCCGCCGTCTCGTCCGTGAGCGCCGTCTCCCGCGCGCGCGACCGGACGGCGGCGCGCATCCGGTCGGCGCATTTGCGATGGAGGACGCCGAAGGTCCAGGCCGGGAAGCGCGCCGGATCGCGCAGGCGGGGCAGCCCCTTCAGAACGCCGACCCAGGTCTCCTGCACCGCCTCGCGAGCAAGGTCGTCGTCGCGGAGGAGCCGGCGGGCGGTGCGCATCAGCCGCGGGTGCCAGCGGGCGACCAGCCGGTCGGCCGCGCGGGCGTCGCCGCCGCGGGCGAGAAGCGCGAGAAGCTCGTCATAGACCCGACTTTCCTCGCTCACATCGCCCCGCACTGTCCTCGTTCGAAAGGATGGTCGCCGAAGGACGCGAAAAGGTTCGATCGGGTCAGGCGGCGGCGTCCGGCGCGGCGGAGAGGAGCGCGAGGGCCTCCGCGTGGAGGGCGGCGTTCGCGCTCGCAACGATGCGCCCGCCCGGTCGCGTCCCGAACGCCTCGCCCCGCCAGTCCGTGACGACGCCGCCCGCCGCCTCGATGAGCGCGATCGGCGCGACGGCGTCCCAGGGTTTGAGGCCCGCGTCGACAACGACGTCGAGTTCGCCCATGGCGACCATGGCGAAGGCGTAAGCGTCGAAGCCGAAACGGGCGACACGCGCTTTCGCCGCGAGAGCGGCGAAGGCGGCCGCTTCGTCGGCGGAGAAATAGCCCTCCGCTCGCGGATCGGTGCATGCAACGCGCGCTTCGGGGAGATCGACCCTGGCGACGGTTCCAACGGCGGTTTCGTCGTCGCCGCGCCGATAGACCGCCCGCCCGGCGCCGCCGATCCAGCGCTCGTCCGTAAACGGCTGGTCGATGAGCCCGAGCACCGGGAGGCCGTCCTTTTCAAGTCCGATCAGCGTCGTCCAGCTTGGTAAGCCGCAAACGAACGCCCGGGTGCCGTCGACGGGGTCGAGCACCCAGCGATAGCCGGAGGTTCCGGCGAGTTCGGGAAACTCTTCACCGAGTACGCCGTCATGGGGGCGGAGGTCGGCGAGCCGCACCCGGATCGCCCGCTCGGCCTCCCGGTCGGCGTCCGTGACCGGGTCGAAATCGCCGCCGGTGTTCTTGTCGTCCGCAGGCGCGCCAGTTCGAAACCGCGGCAGCGTCTCGGCGCGCGCGACGTCCGCGAGATCTGCGGCGACAGCGAAGAGGTCGTCCAAAGGGGGATCCGGAGAGCGGTCGGCCATGAACGGAAACTGCCGCCCCCGCAGCCGCAACGCAACTGCAGGAGGCGACGCCCGGAATGCGCGACCGCCTAGACTAATCCGTATGGCGCATCGCTGTCGCTATCCCGCGGCTTGTTCGCGGGATAACCTGAATAGCTCGTTCAGCAATCGCCTCAGGACGCCTGCGACAGGGCGTGGTCGCCTTCGGCGAGCGTTTTTACGAGGTCGAGAATTCGCCGGCGCGGACCTTCATGGAGCTGATAATAGGCGCGCACGAGATCGATCGTCTCGCGCTCGTGCATGACCTCCGGCGCAAGGCCGCTGTCGGCGCCGGCGATGCGCGGCGTCTGACCGGACGCCGAAGCAGCGCCCTCAAAGAAGTACGAGACCGGAACGTCGAGCGCCTGGGCGAGGGCGAAGAGCCGGGACGCCGAGACGCGGTTCGCGCCGCTTTCGTACTTCTGGATCTGCTGAAACTTGATGCCGACGGCGAGCGCCAGCTTCTGTTGCGTCATGCCGAGAAGCGAGCGCCGCTGGCGGAGCCGCTGACCCACATGCAAATCGACCGGGTTCGCCATGAAACCCTCCTCTCACGCTACTGAAACGGCGGAGCCCCCTCCGCAGTTGTAAGGAAGGTGAGCAACTCCCATGCCGATTTCGCGAAATCCGTGAACCGACGCGCCTTCTGCTCGAAAAGCGCGAAGGACACCGCTTTTAGGAGAAGGGATCCGGGACGTGTCGGTCAGGCGTTGAAGGCGGCGGGTCCCGTTTCAGGACGACCGCCTCAGATGGGCTCCCAGTCGATCATCTGCGCCGAGCGCAACCAGAACTCCTCGTCGAAGCCCGGGATTTCTAGATTGGCGATGAACTGTCGCGCCCCCGCCTCCCAGGAGAAGTTCATCGCGTGGGCGCGGCAGGCCTCGGCGTCTTTGGTCTCCAGCGCCTTGAGACAGGCCGCCTGCAAATCCTCGTCGAGGGCGCCGCAGCCTTCCGGCGCCTCCTTCAGAATGTCGGCGGGGCCGCGTACGGGATAGGCCGCGACGGGTACGCCGCAGGCGAGGGCTTCGACGTTGACGAGGCCGAAGGTGTCCGTCCGCGAGGGGAAGACGAAAACGTCGGACGCCGCATAGTGCTTGACGAGGTCGTCGCCGAATTGCGGGCCGGCGTAAACCGCATCCGGATAATGACGCTTCAGCTCCTCCGTCTGCGGCCCGTCGCCGACGAGGAGCTTCGTGCCCGGAAGGTCGATCTTTAGAAAATCCTCTATCGACTTCTCCACAGCGAGCCGGCCGACGTAAAGGAAGATCGGCCGCGGCAGGTGATCGAGGAAGCTGCGGTCGCCCGGCTTGAAGACGTTCACATCGACGCCGCGGGCCCAGAGCTTGATGTTGTCGAAGCCGAGACCTTCGAGCTCCTCTTTCATTCCCGGCGTCGCGACCATCAGCGCCTCGCCGTATTTGTGGAAATCCCGAAGGACTGCATAACCCCACGAGACCGGCGTTTTAAAGCGCTCGTGAACGTATTCGGCGAAGCGAGTGTGGAAGGACGTGGTGAACGGATAACCGCGCCTGAGGCAGAAGCGCCGCGCCGCCCGGCCGATGGTCCCCTCCGTTGCGATATGGATCGCGTCCGGTTTGAAGTCGTTGATCATCTTCGCGACCTTCCGGTTCGGAAGCACCGCGAGCTTGATCTCCGAATAGGTCGGCATGGGGATGGTGTTGAAGTCCCGGGGCGTGATGTAGAGGACCTCGTTCCCGAATTTCGTCAGGATCGTCCCCAGGGTGTCGAGTGTCCGCACGACGCCGTTCAGCTGCGGCTTCCAGGCGTCCGTCGCGATGACGATCCTGAGGCCTGATTGGGGGTTCGGCATCGGAAACTTCTGGCGCGCTTTCGTGAGGCGGCGCACGCCGGCGCCGAGGCGCTTCCAGGCGCCCGGCTTCGTCGGGTCCACAGGGGTTTCCTCGTCCACGGCCGGCTCGGGCGCGTCGCGGTCGCTCATCTCATATCACCTGCATTCGCTGTAATTTTTGCAGTGCAATATTTTTGTTGCACCGCACCAGAGGCAGTCCTATAGTTGTTGTGACGACTTCGTCGTCATGCCCTTTACGGGCGTTTCCTCCCTAGAACTCAAAGCCGCGGCTCGCCGCGGCTTTTTTTTGCGCGCACGCTGGACGGGCGGCCGCACAAAGGATGCGGGGGCGTAGCAGACTGCGCGGCGAAGCGACAGGGCGCTATTCGGCGGCGGACAGGCGCATCGCGAGTGCAGGCGCGGCCTCGGCGATCCGGTCGGCGATCGCGTGGACGACGCGCGACAAGGCCGCCTGCATGGCGTCGAAGCCCCGGCCCGGCGCGACCCGCTGTTCGTCGAGATAAAGCCGCCGGTTGATCTCGATCTGCACCACGTGCGTGCCGGAGAACGGCCGGCCGTAAGTCTGGGCGACATAGCCGCCCGCATAGGGCGCGTTCCGCACCGTCGAGAAGCCGGCGCCGACGAACGCCGCTTCGACCGCATCGACGCATGGCGCCGCTGCGGACGCGCCGAAACGGTCGCCGATGACAATGTCCGGTTCTCCTGCATCGCCCCGGCGCTTCGGGAGGCCGGCGGACGGCATCGAATGCCAGTCGATGACGACGACCGCGCCCGCGCGCGCCTGGGCGCGGTCCATCAGCCGCTGAAGCGATGCGTGATAGGGCGCGTAACAGGTCTGGAGGCGGCGGCGGGCGTCGGCGAAGGCGAGTTTGGTCGTGTAGATCGGATCGCCGTCGGCGACGACGCGGGCGATGGCGCCGAGCCCCGCCGCGACCCGCGCCGACCGAGCGTCCACGTCGGCGGGAAGGGCGTCCTCGAACATCGCGGGATCAAGCTCGCGCGCGTCCCGGTTCACATCGACATAGGTGCGCGGGAAGAGCGCTTTCAGGAACGGCGTCCCCGAGGCGCGGGCGGCCTCCTCGATCAGGAGATCGACATAGGCGTCCTCCGACCGGCGCAGCTGCGTCGGATCGAGACGGGTCGCCGCTATCAGGTCCTCCGGATAGTTCCGTCCCGAATGGGGCGAGGCGAACACGAGCGCCGGCGTCGGATCGACGGGCTCGAACACGTCGATCGCCCGCCGGCGCGCGCCCTCGCGCGGGGTCTTCAAGCGGATCGCCGGATCGTCGCTCATGGCGCTCTTCGGTTGCGGGAGAGGCCGTGCGCGACCGCGGTCCCGAGGGTGGTTTGGAAAGAAAATAGATATAGGGTCGCGCCAAGGTGCAACAGCGCGATGGACGCGGCGCGTCGAATTGGGCACGGGCGTTGCAGATGTTGCGGCGTCGGCCGGGGGCCGATCAAGGTTTCGAGGCGCCGCCGGCGAGGCGCGGCGCGGTCCGGAGTTGAGGGTTATGGCGAGCATTCTGTTGGCGGAGGACGATGAGTCCATGCGCCGGTTCCTGAAAAACGCCCTGGAGCGCGCGGGCCACGAGGTCGCCGACGCAAGCCGCGGCGACGAGGCGCTGACCGAACTTCAGATGCGCGAATTCGACCTCCTGCTGACGGACATCGTGATGCCGGTGATGGACGGCATCGAACTCGCCCGCCGCGCCTCCGAAATCGATCCCGGCATGAAGATCATGTTCATCACGGGCTTCGCCGCCGTCGCCCTCAACCCGGCGAACCGCGCCCCCGAAGACGCCAAGGTGCTGTCGAAACCCTTCCACCTGAAGGACCTCGTCGCCGAGGTCGAGCGCATGGTGGCGGCGTAAGCGCCTTACAGGCCAAGGCGTTCTTTATACGTCTTTTCCAGCGCCATATGCCGGACCCAGAAGTCGCCGCGGGGGTCGCCGGCGAGGGCGTTCCCCAGCATGTCGAGATGGCCGTGCCAGCCGGCGGAGACGCCGATGCGGTAATCGGGCCCGCCGAGGCCGGAATGGACGAGCCGGAGACGGACCTTCCCGCCCTCGGCGGCCAGGGTGATGGTCACCCGCGCATCGGGGGCGTCCTTCTCCGGCCAGGTGAAGGCGAGGCGGTGCGGCGGCTCGTAGACCAACACCTCGCCCGTCATCGTCACGACCTGCTGGTCGGCGTATTTTTCCGGCGGCGGACTGTCGGAGAGGCGGCTGTGGTCGAATTCAAACACGATCGCGCCGCCCGGGCTCGGGTCGGTCCGCCCGCCGGCGAGCCAGTCCCGGCGCTTGTCGCCGTCGGTGAGATAGTCCCACACCCGCTCGATGGGGCCGGGGAGCAGGCGCTCGATCACAAGCTCGTCCTCGGCCGTAATCTCCGCATAGGTCGTCATGGCGTTTCCTTTCGCTCGTCGTCGCGTTCAAGGAGCTCCGCGAGTACATCGAGGCGGCGGTCCCAGAACTCCGCATACTGCTCAAGATAGGAATGGGCGGCGGCGAGGCGCTCCGGCCGGAGCGCGCAATGGACCTCGCGCCCCCGGCGCTCGCGCGCGACCAGCCCCGCCCGGTCGAGGACGCCCACATGCTTCGCCGCGCCGGCGAGGGTCATCGAGAACGGCTCCGCCAGCTCGCCGACCGTGCGCGGCCCGGCGCGCAGTCGCTCGATCATGCCCCGCCGCGTCGGGTCGGAAAGGGCGCGGAAGACGTCGTCGAGAGAGGGGGCGGAACCATCAACCATCTGGTTGAGGGTGGGGCGTGGTGCGGGAATTGTCAACCAATCGGTTGATCATGGAGAAACCGGCCGCGTCGCGCTTGCACGCCGCGCCCCGTTCGGCTACCTCCCCGTCTCCGCATCGTGCGGGGCCCCTCGCCCCGCCCGGGCCGGGCGCGTAGCTCAGTGGTAGAGCGCTATCTTGACATGGTAGATGTCGGAAGTTCGATCCTTCCCGCGCC
>JBCBJX010000040.1:0-24721 GCA_038522735.1 Pseudomonadota bacterium | reverse complement strand
GCGGACGAGATCGACGGCGGAGAACCGGTCCGTCAGATCGTCCGTCACCGACACGACGAGCGCCGCTTTGCCGTCATTGACGCCGACGAGGGCGACGACGCCGGATTTGAGGCGCGCCTTGAATTCATCCGCCACCGACCGGAGGTCTTTCGGGGCGACGCCGTCCAGCACCTTGCCGAGGAAGGCGACGCCCGCGACGTCCTCCGGCGTCTCGGCGGACGCGCCCCCGCCGCCTGTGGCGAGCTGCTTTTTCGCTTCCGCGAGGGCCCGCTCGAGGCCCTTGCGATCTTCAAGAAGCGCCGCGAGCCTCGCGGGAAGCTCCGCAGGCGTCGTCTTCAGGACGTCGGCGGCCTCGCGCAGGCGCTCCGCTTCGCCCACGAGGTGGAGCCGCGCCGCCTCGCCCGTCAGCGCTTCCAGGCGGCGGACGCCCGAGCCGACGGCGCCTTCGGAGACGATGATGAAGAGGGCGATGTCGCCGGTGCGCGCCACATGGGTGCCGCCGCAGAGTTCGACGGAATAGGCGAGCGCGTCGGCGTTGTCCGCAAGCGGATCGCCCATGGCGAGGACGCGAACCTCGTCGCCGTATTTCTCGCCGAAGAGCGCGACGGCGCCCGCCTTCAGCGCGTCGTCATACCCCATGAGGCGCGTGGAGACCGGCGCGTTCTGGCGGATGACGGCGTTCGCCTGCCGCTCGATCTCGGCGCGTTCTTCGTCCGTCAGCGGTTTTGAATGCGCGAAATCGAAGCGCAGACGGTCCGGCCCGACAAGGGAGCCTTTCTGGGCGACATGCTCGCCGAGAACCGTCCGAAGCGCCGCATGCAGAAGGTGCGTCGCCGAATGGTTCGCGCGAATACGCGTACGGCGTTCAACGTCGATCTCGAGCCGCGCCCTGGCGCCGGACGCGACGGCGCCGCCGGAAAGCGCGCCGACATGGGCAAAGACGCCGCCGGCGCGCTTCTGGACGTCGAACACCTCGAACCGCGCGCCGTTTTCGAAAACGATAGCGCCCGCATCGCCGACCTGGCCGCCGCTTTCGGCGTAGAAGGGCGTTTCTGCGAAGACGAGTTCGCCCTGCGCGCCATTCTCCAGCCGCGCCTGTTCGGCGCCCTCAGCGACGATGGCGACGAGGCGCGTATCCGCAGCGTCGGTCTCGTAACCCAGAAACCGCGTTTCGCCGGCCTTCTCCTTGACGGCGAACCAGACGCGCTCGTCGGCGGTCTCTCCGGAGCCGGACCAGCTGGCGCGCGCCGCTTCCTTCTGGCGGGCCATGGCGGCGTCGAAGCCCGCCTCATCGACGGAGCGGCCGAGGCGGCGGAGGGCGTCCTGCGTCAAATCCAGGGGAAATCCGTAGGTGTCGTAAAGCTTGAACGCCGCCTCTCCGGAAAGAGGCGCGTCTGCGGCGAGACCTTCAAGTTCTTCATCGAGGAGCTTCAGGCCGCGATCGAGCATCGCCTGAAACTTCTCCTCCTCCTGACGGAGGGTCTCGCCGATGAGCGCCCGAGCACGGACGAGTTCGGGGTAAGCCTCGCCCATCTCTGCGATCAGGGTCGGCGCGAGGCGTTCGAGCAGCGGATCGCGCGCGCCGAGGGCGTGGGCGTAGCGCATGGCGCGGCGCATGATCCGCCGGAGGACGTAACCGCGCCCCTCGTTCGAGGGCGTGACGCCGTCCGCGATGAGGAACGCCGACGACCGGAGGTGATCGGCGATCACCCGGTGGGCGGCGGCGTCTTCGCCCTCCGAGCCACGGCCCGTCGCCGCTTCCGACGCGGCGATCAGGGTTCGGAAAAGATCGACCTCGTAGTTGGAGTGGACGCCCTGCAGGACGGCGGAAATCCGCTCGAGCCCCATGCCGGTGTCGATGGATGGCTTCGGCAGATCGGCGGTCTCGCCGCCCGCGAGCGCCTCGTACTGCATGAAGACGAGGTTCCATATCTCGATGAAGCGGTCGCCGTCTTCGTCCGGCGAGCCCGGCGGGCCGCCGGGAATTCCGGCCCCGTGATCATAGAAGATCTCCGAGCACGGACCGTTGGGACCCGTGTCGCCCATAGACCAGAAGTTGTCCTTGGTGGCGATGCGGATGATCTTTTCCTCGGGCAGCCCCGCGATCTTTTTCCAGAGATCGAAGGCGTCGTCGTCGGTGTGATAAACGGTGACGAGAAGACGTTCGGCGGGAAGTCCATAGACGTCTGTGACAAGCTTCCACGCGCTCTCGATCGCTTCAGCTTTGAAATAGTCGCCGAAGGAGAAGTTGCCGAGCATCTCGAAGAAGGTGTGGTGGCGCGCCGTGTACCCCACATTATCCAGATCGTTGTGCTTACCGCCGGCGCGCACGCATTTCTGGGCGCTCGTCGCGCGCGAATAGCTGCGGGTTTCGGCCCCGGTGAAGACGTTCTTGAAAGGGACCATCCCGGCGTTGACGAAGAGGAGCGTCGCATCGCCCTCGGGGACGAGAGGCGCGGAGGGCACGATCTCGTGGCCGCGCTCTTTGAAGAACTGAAGAAACTGGGTGCGGGCGTCCGTCAGCGACGTCATGGCGTGGTCCGTTCGGGTTCTATCAGCCGCGACCGGCGCCCTCGCCTCGCGGCGGGGTCGGCCCGATCCGGCCGTCCAGCGTCTTTACGCAATCATTCCGGACGCAAAAGCGCCGGATGCAAAAACTCCGAGCGATCGGAAATCGCCCGGAGCTTCATGGTGATAGGGCCGCCGGCCGGCCTGTGTCCAGCCGCGCGGCCGGCGGCGCGTCAGGCTGAAACCGCCTCGTCGTCGGAATAATCGTTGTCCGCCTCGGGGCCCGTCAGCATTTCCTCGGCGATGAGGCCGGCGTTGGCGCGGATGGCGTTTTCGACCTCCGTGGCGACGTCCGGATTGTCCTTCATGAACGCTTTGGCGTTCTCGCGCCCCTGACCGATCCGGGTGGAGTTGTAGGAGTACCAGGAGCCCGACTTCTCAATGACGTTCCCCTGGACGCCGAGATCAATGAGTTCGCCGGACTTCGAGACGCCCTCGCCGTACATGATGTCGAACTCGACCTGCTTGAAGGGCGGGGCGACCTTGTTCTTCACCACCTTCACGCGGGTCTGGTTGCCGACGATCTCGTCGCGGTTCTTGATGGAGCCGATGCGGCGGATGTCGAGGCGCACGGACGCGTAGAACTTCAGCGCGTTGCCGCCGGTCGTCGTCTCCGGCGAGCCGAACATGACGCCGATCTTCATCCGGATCTGGTTGATGAAGATCACCATGCAGTTCGATTTGGAGATCGAGCCGGTGAGCTTGCGCAGCGCCTGGCTCATCAGCCGGGCCTGCAGGCCCGGGAGCGAGTCGCCCATATCGCCTTCAAGCTCCGCCCGCGGCGTCAGGGCCGCGACCGAATCGATGACGAGGACGTCGACGGCGCCGGAGCGGACCAGCGTGTCGGCGATCTCAAGCGCCTGCTCGCCCGTATCGGGCTGGGAGATGAGAAGCTCGTCGAGATCGACCCCCAGCTTCTTCGCGTAAGCGGGATCAAGGGCGTGCTCGGCGTCGATGAAGGCGCCGACGCCGCCCGCCTTCTGAGCTTCGGAGACGCAGTGCAGCGCAAGGGTTGTCTTGCCGGAGCTTTCCGGTCCGTAGATCTCGATGATTCGCCCCTTCGGCAGGCCGCCGATCCCGAGAGCGATGTCGAGGCCGAGGGAGCCCGTGGACACCGCCTCCATCTCGACTTTTGATTCCGCCCCGAGGCGCATGACCGAGCCTTTGCCGAAGGCCCGGTCGATCTGCGCGATGGCCGCGTCCAACGCTTTTTGTTTGTCCATTCCGCCGGACCCCGCCACTCTCAACACGCTCACCGACATGCTCGCCTCCGTTCTGTCATAGCCGCCATCGCAGTCAACCAAGCCAGATGTACCACTTTTGTTCACTTTGCACAAGCATGGTTAAAGCGTTGAAATCGAATCTCTCTCCAGATTTGTTCAACGGACGTTCCGCTTTGGCGGGCGCGACAGGAGCCCTCTCCCATGGCGATTAACGACCCGAACGATTCGGGCGCCGACCTCGCGGTCGGTCCGACGGACCAGGGGATGGTCCGCATCTACATCACTGGCGACGGCGTCGATCTCCCCCTCGATTTCGAGCCGGAGGACGCCGAGGCGATCGCGGAGGAACTGCGCGTCGCGGCCGAGGCGGCGCGGGCTGGAAAAACCGGCTGAGGCCGGCCATCTCCGCGTCATGATCCGGCGCTAAGGCCGAGGCACGTTTCATAGGGAGAACCCCGCCATGATCCGCATCGCCGCCGTTGTTCTGGGCGTCGCCCTCCTCCTCATCGTCGGACTGCTGGCCGCCCCCGCCTTCATTCCGAAGTCGGTGCTGGAGGCGCAGGCGGAGAAGGCCGCCGCGGAGGCCCTCGGCCGCCGGGTCGATCTCTCAGAGGACCTCTCCCTCAGCCTCTTCCCGACGGCGCGGATCCGAACGGGAGCGGTCACGATCGACAACGCGCCGGGCTTCGAGGAACCGTTCCTCGCGAAGATCGAGGACGCTGAGCTGCGGGTCGCCCTCCTGCCGATCCTTGGCCGCCGCGTCGAAGTTCAGGCGTTCGTTCTGAAATCGCCGGATATCCGGCTGGAGATCGCC
The DNA here is from genome assembly GCA_038522735.1 of Pseudomonadota bacterium. GTDB lineage: Bacteria > Pseudomonadota > Alphaproteobacteria > Caulobacterales > Parvularculaceae > JBCBJX01. The sequence continues at coordinate 20,116 of JBCBJX010000040.1, read as the reverse complement.
GAGGACGGATCTGCGAACTGGGAGTTCGCATCGTCTGCGGAGGAAAGTGCGTCGACGACGCCGCAGCAGGGCGGGGAACCGCAGGCGCCCGCCGATATCGACGGCGACCTTCGCCTCGGCGACGTCCGGATCGAGAACGGCGCGCTCCTCTTCATCGACCGCGCCGGCGGTCAGCGCCGGGAGATCGCCGATCTCGACGCGACCGTGACGCTCGAAAGCCTCGACAGGCCCTTCGCCGCCGTCGCCCGCATGGCGGTCGACGGGACCGCCGCCAGGATCGACATTGAAACGGGCGCGCCGCGCGGGTTCCTCAATAAGACGCCTACGGACGTGAAAGGCGCCGTCTCCTTCGGCGACACGATGCTGAACGGCGAGGCGGTCGTCACGACGACAGACGACGGCGCCGAGGCGGCGGGAGCCCTGAGCTTCGAGACGAAGAGCGTGCGCGACCTCGCCGCGTTCGCCGGCGCGCCCGTCGACGCGCCCAACGGCTTCGGGCCGGCGAGCCTCTCCGGCGCGTTCAAGGCGGACGGGAAAACATTCACCTTCGCCGACGCCGCCTTCGCTTTCGACGAGATGGCGGGAACCGGCGCCGTCTCGATCGACCTCTCCGGCGCGCGCCCCAAGGTGACGGCCGAGGCTTCTGTCGGCGATCTCGACCTTCGCCCCTATCTGACGGCCGCTCCCGTCGACGACGCAGCCGCAGAGAGCGCGGCCGGCGAAGGCTTCCCCGCCTGGAGCGAGGAGCCGATCGACGTTTCGGCGCTGAGGATCGCCGATCTCGATCTCACCCTGAAGACCGGCGCGATCCTGCTCGACGGCCTCTCGATCGAGCGGAGCGCTCTTACGGCGACCGCGATAAACGGCGTCCTCGTCGCGAAGCTCACCGATCTCGGCCTCTATGGCGGCGCCGGAACCGGCGAGGCGCGGATCGACGCGCGGAACGCGACGCCCGCCTTTACGATCCAGGCGGATGTTTCCGGCTTCGACGCCGACGCCTTCGCGCGCGAGGCGATGAAGCTCGACCGGCTCGAAGGGACCGCCGCCCTTACCGCGAGTTTCACCGCCCGCGGCGCGAGCGAGGCGGCGATCGTGAGGTCCCTCGACGGGTCCGGACGGTTCATGGTGACGGAAGGCGCGATCCGCGGCGTCGATGTCGGCGCGGCGGCGAACGACGCCCTGGCGCTCATCGACCAGACCAATCTTCAGAACGCGGCGAACCTCCGATCCGCGGCGGGCGCCGGGCGCAGGACGGCGTTCTCCCGCCTCGGCGGCGCCTTCACCTCCGCGAAGGGCGTGATGGCGCTGCAGGACGTGGCGATGGCGGCGGGGCGGCTCTCGATCGTCGGCGCCGGGACCGTCGATCTGCCTCGGCAGAGGACCGATATCGACCTCACCGCCGCCTACCAGCGCGTCGTGAACGGCCAGGTCGGCGGCCAGCGCTCGGTGCCGCTGCAGATCGGCGGCACGTTTTCAGAGCCGACCTTCGGGCTCGACGTGAAGCGCGCGGCGAAAGACACGGCGGCGAACCAGATCGACCGTCTCCTCGACAAGGCCGTCGGCGGCGAAGCGAACCGCGGGCAGGGCTCGACCGCCGAGGCGGTCGCAGGCGCGGCCGCGAGCCTACTCTTCAACCGGAAGAAAAAGAAAGAGAAGGAAGAGGAGGAGGAAACCCCGCCGCCGGCGGACGATGGCGGCGGGCGGTGACGGATTACGCCCAGCGCGGCGCTTGCGGCCGTCCTTCGCGACGCGCTCCTCAGGACGACGTTCAGTTGTCGACAGAGAATAGAACGATCTTCGTCCTGAGGAGGCGCGCAGCGCCGTCTCGAAGGACGGCGGCGCGCTCAGCTCTTCAGCCGGACGTCACGACGCCAGCTGATAATCCTTGAACTGATCGCGCAGCTTGGTTTTCAGCACCTTGCCCGTCGCGCCGAGGGGCAACTCGTCGATGAACTCGACCGCGTCCGGCCAGGCGATCTTCGGCAGGCGCTCGGCGACATAGGACTTCACCTCGTCGCCGGTGACCTCCGAGCCGGCGGCGCGGACGATGAGGAGCAGCGGGCGCTCGTCCCATTTCGGGTGTTTCGCCGCGATCACCGCCGCCTGCGCGACGCCCTCATGGGACATGGCCGCGTTCTCGATGTCGATCGAGGAGACCCACTCGCCGCCCGATTTGATGACGTCCTTCGCCCGGTCGGTGATCTGCATGATCCCGGTCCGGTCGATGGTGGCGACATCGCCCGTATCGAACCAGCCGTCCGTCGTCAGAATGTCCTGATCGTGATTATAATACTCCTTGACGATCCAGGGCCCGCGCACCTGCAGATGGCCTTCATGCTCGCCGTCATGGGGCAGGACGCGTCCTTCCGCATCGACGAGGCGCATCTCGACGCCGGAGATCGCGCGGCCCTGCTTCAGCGAGACCGCGATCTGTTCGTCTTCGGACAGCGCGCGCTCAACCGGCGTCAGCGCCATGGTCGTGCCGAGGGGCGACATCTCGGTCATCCCCCAGCCCTGCATCACCTCGACGCCGTGCTTTTTGAAGCCGCGGACGATCTTTTCAGGCAGCGCCGACCCGCCGACGAGGGTTTTCTTCATGTGCTTCAGCGTCTTGCCCGCGCCGTCGAGGTGCTGGAGCAGCCCGAGCCACACCGTCGGCACGCCAAGGGAGAATTCGACTTTCTCCTCCTCCATCAGCGTCGCGAGACTCTCCCCGTCGAGGCCCGGCCCGGGGAAGACCATCTTGGCGCCGATCATCAGGCACGCATAAGGCACGTTCCAGGCGTTGACGTGGAACATGGGGACCACCGGCAGCACGCACTCGCCGACCTGCATGTTGAGGGCCGTCGGCAGGTTGGCGGCGTAGGACTGCAGGATCGTCGAACGGTGCGAGTAAAGAACGCCTTTCGGCACGCCCGTGGTGCCGGAGGTGTAGCAGAGCCCGCTGGCGGTGTTCTCGTCGAACTCCTCCCAACGGATCTCCTCGCTCGCCCCGGCGATGAAGCTCTCATAGGAGACGATCTCGCCCGCCTTGAATTCCGGCAGGTGCTGATCGTCCGTCATGGCGACGAAGCGCTGCACGGACTTCAGATGCGGCGCGAGGCCTTCGACGAGGGGCGTGAAGGTCGTGTCGAAAAAGAGCCAGCTGTCGCCCGCATGGTTGATCACGTAGCCGGCGTTCTCCGGCCCGAGGCGCGGGTTGATCGTGTGGCAGACGGCGCCGACGCCGCCGAGGGCGTAGTAGAGCTCGAACTGGCGGTGGGTGTTCCAGCCGATGACGCCGACGCGGTCGCCGCGTTTCACGCCCGCCGCCTTCAGGGCGTTCGCGAGCTTTCGGATGCGCGCGTTCGCGTCTTTGTACGTATAGCGATGGATCGGACCTTCGACCGTCCGGGTGACGATTTCCTGGTCTGGGAAGTTCTGGACGGCGTTCTCCAGGATCCCCGAGATCAGGAGCGGGCGGTCCATCATCAGTCCGAGCATCGGCGTTTCTCCCTGAATATGTGCGTTTTGAACGACTTATGGGGCGGCCTTCGGAACGGGTCAAACGCCCGGCGCACGCCTTGCCGCACGGTGGCGGTGATGGTTTGATGATCGCGGAACGGAGCCTCGCAAGAGGAGAATAGGGAACGCGGTGACGGTTCCATCAGGACCGAAGTCCGCGGCTGTACCCGCAACTGTAACCGGCGAGCCGACGCGCACCTTACGTCACTGGAGCGATCCGGGAAGACGCGCGCGGCGAGACCTCTTCTAGAGGTCGCGACGGGAGCCAGGAGACCTGCCGTTCGACGTCGCCTCCTTCGCGTGCGGGACCACGCGGGAAGGGCGGAAGTCTCCGTATCGGCGACATCGTCGAAACCTGTGCGACCGCCGAAGGCCGAGGCCCGGCGGCGCGCGCCTATGGAGACTTTGAAGATGCTGGTTCTTTCCCTCGCCGCGGCTCTCGCCGCGGCGCAAACGCCTGACGCGCCGTCGACCGAGATCGACGATCTGATCGTCGTCACCGGCTCGCGCACGCCCATCGCCGCCGACGAGCTTGGGGCTTCCATTTCCGTCATTGACGCTGAGGCCCTCGCCCGCTCCGGCGCCGCCTTCGCGCTTGAGGCCCTCGCCGCCGTCCCCGGCCTCGCCGTCGTGCAGCCGGGGGCGCCCGGTCAATTCGCCGAGGTCCGCATCCGCGGCGCGGAGGCGAACCAGACCCTCGTCTTCGTCGACGGGATCGAGGCGGGCGATATCGGCGGCGCGAGCGCCTTTTCTTTCGAAACCCTGCCGACCTTCGATATCGAGCGGATCGAGGTCGTCCGCGGCGCACAGTCGGCGCTTTACGGCTCCGAGGCGATCGGCGGTGTCATTGCTGTACGGACGAAACGCGGCGCGCCGGGCCTGCAGCTCGACGCAGAAGCCGAAGCCGGGTCCTTCGACACTCGCCGCGGCGGCCTCGGGATCGGCGGGGGCTCCGAACGCGCCTCGGGCCGGATTTCGGCCTCTTACTACGAGACCGGGGGCGAGAACCTCGCCCTTGTCGGCTCCGAGGAGGACGGATCGGAAATCTGGTCGGTGTCGGCGCGCGGCGACGCGACGCTGACGGAGGGCTTGTCCGCCAGGGCCCTCGCCCGCTTCATCAGCACCGACGTCCAGAGCGACCCGGAAGGCTTCGGCGCGACGACCCTGCCGAACGGCGAGCCGGACCCTTTGAGCGTTCTGCAGGACGCCGACAGCCGCTCCCGTCAGGATGATCTCTACGCCCTCGTCGGCCTCGACTGGACGCTTTTCGACGGCGCGTGGGAGCATTCGGCGAACTTTGCTCTGACCGATACGGACAACACCTTCCTCTCCGCTTTCGGAGAGACGATCATCGACGGACGGCGCCTGAAGGGGATCTACCAGTCTTCGGTTCAATACCGCATCGGAACGGCGGACGCCGTCACCACTTTCGTCGTCGAGCACGAGGACAATGAATATGAGACGGCCGGCTTTTCGACCTTCGACCGGTCCGACAAGCAGACATCGTTCGTCGGCGAACAGAGGCTCGCGTTTTCCGACCGGGTCTTCGTGAACGGCGCGGCGCGGTTCGACGCCAACGACCGGTTTGAAGACGCCCTCACCGGCCGGGCGACGATTTCCGCGCTCCTGACTGACGGGGCGGTGCGCACGCGCCTCCACAGCTCTTACGGAACGGGGATCATCAACCCGACCTTCACGGAGCTGTTCGGCTTCGCCAACAACCTCGCTCCAAATCCCGATCTTGAGCCCGAAAGCTCGCGCTCCTTCGATATCGGGCTGGAGGCGAGCACGGGCGCCGCGCGCATCGACGTTACCTATTTCAACGCCACCCTTGACGATGAAATCGTGACGGGCGTCGACGGGGGGGGACAGCTGATCGCCGTCAACCAGCCGGGCGAAAGCGACCGTCAGGGCGTCGAGATCGAGGCGGACGCGGCCATCGGCCTCCTCTCCATCCGCGCCGGTTACACCTGGCTTGATGCGACGGACCCGGATGGGAGCGAGGAAGTCCGCCGGCCGGAGCATTCCGCGAGCCTCGACGCGGCGCTGAGCGCAGGGCGGGTGACGGCGACCCTCGGCGTTCTCTATAACGGCGAAAGAGACGATGATGTGTTCGGGCAGTTCGTCCCCGGTGTGGGCTCACAGATATTCCGCGTCTCGCTCGACGACTACTATCTCGTGCGGCTCGGCGCGGAGGCGGAGATCGCCGACGGCGTGACGGCCTATGTGCGGGCGGAGAACCTGACCGATGAGGAGTATGAGGACATTTTCGGTTATCGCAGCCTCGGCCGCGGCCTCTATGGCGGCGTGCGCGTCACCTTCTGAGATGAAGACCCGCGGCGCATGACGGCTCTGCGCATCTCCGTCCTTATCGTCAACTACAATGCGGGGGCGCGGATCGTCCGCTGCCTCCGCGCCCTCGCCGACCAGACCGTTTCTCATTTCGAGGTCGTGCTCGTCGACAACGGCTCCGCCGACGGATCGCTGGCTCTCGCCCGCGACGCCGCCGGGGGGCTCGACCTCCAGGTCCTGGAGGCCGGTGAAAACCTCGGTTTTGCGGCCGGCAACAACCGCGCCGCGGAAATCGCGCGCGGCGAATGGCTCGCCCTCCTCAACCCGGACGCCTATCCCGATCCCGCCTGGCTTCAACGCCTGCTGGAAGCCGCCGGCCGTTATCCGGACGTCGCGGCCTTCGGCTCCCTGCAGATCGACGCGGCCGACGAGACCCGCCTCGACGGCTGCGGCGACGTCATGAACGCTTCGGGCGTCTACTATCGCGGCGGATACGGAGCGCCGACCGAAAGCGCGCCTCGCGAGGATGCGGAGACGTTCGCGCCCTGCGCCGCCGCCGCCCTCTGGCGCGCGGAAATTTTCCGAGCGCTCGGCGGCTTCGACGAACGGTTTTTCTGTTATGGCGAGGACGTCGACCTCGCTTATCGCCACCGTCTTGAAGGCGGACGGATCGTGCAGGTCGCCGCCGCGCGGGTGCTGCACGAAGGCTCCGGGCTGACGGGCCGCAGAAGCGGTTTTTCCGTCTACCACGGCGTCCGCAACCGGAGCTGGGTTTTCGTTCAGAATACGCCGGGCTGGCTCTTCCCGGCGCTCGCGCCTCTCCACATCGCGGCGACGGCGCTCTTTTTTCTGCGCGCCGTCGCGACCGGAAGCGGCGGCGCCTACGCCCGCGCCATGCGCGACGCGATCGCTGGCCTTCCGGAGACGTTGAAAACCCGCCGTCGCATCCAAGGCCGGCGCAGCACAAGCGTCGGTCAGATCGCCCGCGCCATGAGCTGGTCGCCGGTCAGGCTTCTCCGCCGGGCGCCGGACCTGAGGCCGTTTCCGCCGCACGCGCCTTGAGGCGCTTCGCCAGAAACGCCGGATCATCCGGAAAATCCGCCTCGATCCAGTCGTTTTCGACAGCCTTCAGCACCCAGCCGATGGCGGGGCCGGGATCGACGCCCGCTCGACGCGCATCCTCGCCGGAAATCGGGAACGCCGGCGGCGTCCAGTCGAGCCCCGTCGCGATCGCCCGCCGCCACCCTAGATCGTCCGCCTGCGCCTCTCCGCGCGCCTGCGCAAGCGCTGCGCCGGCGCCGAAGGCGTCCGATGTCAGCGGATACCGGCGCGCACGAACCTCATTCGGCGAGAGGCGATCAAGGCCGGCGAGCGCCTCGGCGGCCTCCTGCACCGCGACGAGGGCGTCGCGCTCCTTCTTCGAAAACCGCAGAGCGTCCGCAAAGTCGGCGCCGGCGTCCGGGAACAGCGCAGCGAGGCGTGCGATCGCGTCTCTCGCAGGCCCGGCGTCGCCGGCGATCTCCACCAGACGGTTGAAAGACTGCTCGTCGGGCGCCGCATCGAAACGCGCTGCGAGAACGCCCGCCCGCAGCATCGCGGCGACGGCGGAGCGCGGGTTCGGCGCGGCGAGGAGGCGGAGGAGTTCGGCGCGAACCCGCTCCGCCGAAAGCCGGGCGATCCCGTCGCGCCCCCGCGCGCAGGCTGCGTCCGCCTGCGGATTGATCTCGGCGCCGTACCAGGCGCAGAAGCGATAAAACCGGAGAATGCGGAGATGGTCCTCCGCGATGCGCGCATCAGCGTCGCCGATGAACCGGACCCGGCGCGCGAGGGCGTCGTCGATCCCGCCGGCGGGATCATAAAGAGCGCCGTCCGGTCCGAGATAGATCGCGTTCATCGTGAAGTCGCGCCGCCGCCAGTCTTCGGACCAATCCGCGCCGAAAACGACCTCGGCGCGCCGGCCGTCGGTCTTCACATCGGCGCGGACGGTCGTCACCTCGACGGACCGGCCGTCCTTCGCCGCCGTCACGGTGCCGTGCTCGACGCCGGTCGGGACGGCCCGCCACCCGGCCGCCTCGATCGCATCGGACGCCGCCGCCGGCTCCAGAAGGGTCGCGGCGTCCAAATCGCTCGGCGCGAGCCCGATCAACGGATTGCGCACGCTGCCGCCGACGAAGCGAAAGGACCGGGCCCGGACGCGCTCGAAGGCGTCCGTCAGAACCCGGACGTCGCTATCGTCCAGAAAGGAAAACCCGTCGGCCGCCGACACCGTCCGCACAGGCCGATCCGCATTCTGAGCGCTCACGTGTTGAGCGCGTCGGCGAGCGTTTTCAGAATGCCGGCCGTCAGACCCCAGACATGATAATCGCCATAGGGCGCGGAGAACATCCTGTATTTACGGCCGTCGAACTCGCGCCATTCGACGCCGTGGTTGTCGAGATCCGTGAAGTGGGCGAGCGGCGCCTCGAACACTTCCGCAACCTCCCGCGGGCAAAGCGAGAAGGCCGCGTTCGGATCGATTTCGCCGACCACCGGCGTCACGGCGAAGCCGATGCCGCCGATATGAACGCCGAACGATCCGACGACGGAGACCGCGCCCCGGGGCACGCCGATCTCCTCCTCAGTCTCGCGCACCGCCGCATCGACAGGCGTCGCGTCCTCGGCCTGAATGCGCCCTCCGGGAAAGCCGATCTGCCCCGCATGGGTCGGCATTTCGGACGAGCGGACGGTGAGCACCACCGACGGGCCCGACGGGCGCTCGATCACAGGGATGAGGACGGCGGCGTTTTTCAGCTTCGGACGCGGCCGGTTCGCAAAGAACGGGTGCGTTGCGATATCAGGATTGAGCTCCTGGAAGAGCTCGCGCTCGCGCTGAAATTCGGTGTGCTGAATGGTGCGCTCGAGGCGCGCGCGCCATCCGTCTGCGGCGTCTGGGATGAGAGCGGGCTCGCTCATTCGACCGGCTCCTCGACGGGGCCGAGGGCGAAAAACCCGCCATCCGAGACGACGCCCATGGTCGCCGCGCCGTCGATCTCGCGCTCCTCGCCGAGGGCGACGAGGTCGAAGAGGACCGAGCGCGAGACCCGCGCTTCGAGCCCGTCGCGGACATCGAAATAGGGGGCGGTCCCGAGGCCCGTCGCCGTCTCGCGCATTGCGAGCGGCCGGTCCGGGCCGATGGCGGCGCGGTCGCCGAGATTGGTCTGAAAGACGAGCCGCTGGCCGTTCTCGCCCGTCTCCGCATCGACGCGGATCGCCTGGAAGGGGGCGTCCTCCACCTCGATCCGCACTTTCTCGACCGGGGTCACGAGGAAGTGCTCCTCGCCCTCGCGCTTCAGGATCGTCGAGAACAGCCGCACCAGCGGGGCGCGGCCGATGGGCGTGCCTTCATAGAACCAGACCCCGTCCGCGGCGATGCGCATGGGGATGTCGCCGCAGAACGGCGGGTTCCATTTCTCCACAGGCGGCCGGCCGCCGGAGCGGTCGGCGGCGTCGGCGGCCTTGGAGGCGAAGGCGAGCATCGAAGCGTCCATGGCGTTTCAAATAACCCGATCCGCCAACGAAAAAACCCGCGCCGGCGCCGGCGCGGGTTTCAGAATGTCGCGAACTCTCTGCGAGAATTAGCGGATGTCGCACTCAAGGCAGCGGGCGTAAACGCCGCGCGGGTCGTTATACTGGTTCAGGGTCTCGATCTCGTCGAAGACCGTCCGGACCAGCTTGCCGAAGGTCGAGGGCGCGCGGCCGTCGACATTAGACCCGACCGCGGCGCGCACGGCGGCGGCCCCGAACTGCTCCATGAACTTTTCAAAGGCCGTGCGGCGATCGATGAAATCGACGACGTCGTATTCGTCGATTTCCGCAAGGCGCGCCGCCTCGTCGAGCGCAGCGTCGAGCTCGCCGAATTCGTCGACGAGGCCGAGTTCCTTCGCGTCGGTCCCGATCCAGACGCGCCCCTGCGCGATCGAGTCCACATAGTCGGGATCAAGATCACGACCTTCGGAGACGACCGTCAGGAACTGACGGTAGCCGGACTCGACGGACGACTGGAAGATCGTCTTCGCCACTTCCGGAAGCGGGCCGAGGCCGGCTGCGTTGATTTCCGTAATCGGCGCGACGCCGACGCCGTCGACATTGAGGCCGGCCCATTCCGCTGCGTTTTCAGCGGTCTGAAGCACGCCGAAGATGCCGATGGAGCCGGTGATCGTGGTCGGCGACGCGTAGATCGCATCGGCGTTCGCGAGCACCCAGTAACCGCCGGAGGCCGCGACAGAGCCCATGGAGGCGACGACCGGCTTGCCGGCGTCCTGCAGCTCCAGAACCTGCTGGCGGATGATTTCCGAGGCGTAGGCGCTGCCGCCGCCGGAATCGACGCGCAGGACGACGGCTTTCACATTTTCGTCGAACCGCGCTTTGCGCAGCTGCGCCGCGATCGTGTCGCCGCCCGCCGCTTCGCCGATGTCAGCGGAACCGTCGACGATGGCGCCGGTCACGCTGACGACGGCGATGTTGTCGACGTCCTCATCGTCTTCGACGGCGTCGAGGGACGAGCGATATTTGCTGTAGGAGACGCCGTTGTAGGCGTTCTCATCGTCTTCCTGAGCGCCGAAGGTCTCGATCAGGAACCGGCGTTGCTGCGACCGCGTCATGAGTTGGTCGATCATGCCGTTATCGACGCCGACAGCCGCGAGATCGCCATTGGAGGCGACGACGACCTGATCGGCCGCCTGCACCAGGCCGTCGAACGTCCCGGCGTTGAGGCCGCGGTTTTCATCGACGCCGGACGCGAGGCGATCCCACAGCGGCCGGATGTAGCCGAGGCGCTGCTCGCGGTCTTCATCGGACATGTCGTCGCGAATGATCGGTTCGATCGCGGACTTGTACGTGCCGACTTTGAAGATGTGCGTCGTCAGCTTCAGGTTCTCCAGAAGCTCCCGGTAATAGGTGCGATACGCGCCGAAGCCTGTCGGAAAGACGCCGCCGAAGGGGTGGGCGATGACCGTCTCGGCTAAGGACGCGAGGTAATACTGGTTCTGGCCGTAGCTGTCGGAGACGGCGACCACCGTTTTACCGGTCGCCTTGAAATCGGCGATCGCTTCAGCGAGCTGATCGACTTTCGACGGACCCGCAATCCCCGTATTTTCCAGATCGATCACGAGGCCGGTGATCCGGTCGTCTTCCGCCGCCTCGTTGATGACGCGCAGGACGTCGTGGATCGAGTGATAGGTCGGCGAGGAGGCGCCGAAGGCTTCGTTGAGCGCGTCCTCAAACTCGTCGGCGACCGGCGGCAGTTCGACGATCACGCCGGCCGGGTTCAGGACCAGCGCCGCGTTCTCGGGGATCTCAACGTCGTCGTCGCCGGAGCCCTGGTTCTGGATTGCGATGATCGTGCCGGCGATCAGCAAAAAGACCGCGACGCCGATAAAGGCCTGAATGGCGAGGAAGGTGTAGAGAAACAGCTTCCCGATGCCCCGCAGAAACCCCCACATAAGCCTACTCTCCTGTTTCGACGCCGAAAATTGCCGCCCGCCGGGAAAACCCGATCGCACGGCTGCAGACGTCGCGTTAACCCCTCGCGTCCATTACGCGCTTTTCACTACGAAACCATGGCCCATCTGAACAAACTTTCAAACCGCAAAGACGCGTTCTGAGCCGGCCCTGCGACGAGACGTGGCGGCGCCGCGACGGACCGCGCGCCGATCCGGCGCTGAATTGCTTGACAGGAGATGGGGGCGCACGCCCCTTCGCGTCGATGACAGAACCCGCTCCCGCCGAACCCGCAGATCTTTCAGCTTTCCGCGCCGCCGCCGGCCGCGCCCGCGCCGCGCGTGATCGGGTCGGCGCCGTCGTCCTCGGCCAGGAGGAGGTGGTGACCCTCGCCCTCGCCGCCCTCCTCGCCGGCGGCCACGCCCTACTCGTTGGCGCGCCGGGGCTCGCGAAGACCCTGCTCGCGACAACCATGGCCGAGGCCGTCGGCCTCGACACCAAGCGCATCCAGTTCACGCCGGATCTGATGCCCGCCGACATCCTGGGCTCGGAAGTCCTCGACCAGGACGCCGCCGGCGCCCGCGCCTTCCGCTTCATCGAGGGGCCGGTCTTCTGCCAGCTCCTGATGGCGGACGAGATCAATCGGGCGAGCCCCCGCACCCAGGCCGCCCTCCTGCAGGCGATGCAGGAAGGCTTCTGCACGGTGGCGGGCGAGCGGCGCGACCTGCCGCAGCCCTTCCACGTGCTCGCGACCCAGAACCCGATCGAGCAGGACGGGACCTATCCCCTGCCGGAAGCCCAGCTCGACCGCTTCCTCGTCCAGATCAATGTGGGCTATCCGGACGAAAAAGCCGAACGGGCCATGCTGCGGGCGACGACGGGGGCGCTGGCCGCGCCGCCGGTCGATCCGTGGCCGGAGGGAGCTCTTAAAGAAACGCAAGCCTTCGTCCGCGCCATGCCGATCGGCGAGAAGACCGCCGACGCGGCGCTCTCTCTCGTGCGGGCCGGACGGCCGGGCCCCGGCGCGACCGAAGCAGTGAACCGGCGCGTCGCCTGGGGCCCGGGCCCCCGCGGCGGCCAGGCGCTGATCCTCGTCGCGAAGGCCCTCGCCTTTCTCGACGGTCGGGAAGCGCCGGACCTCGAGGACGTGCGCGCGGCGGCGAAACCGACGCTGCGCCATCGCTTCGCCCTCACCTTCGCCGCGCTGGAAGACGGGATCGACGCCGACGGCCTCATCGACGAGCTCGTCGACGCGACGTTATGAGCGCCGAGACGGAGCTTGAGGCCGATATCGCCGCCGCCCTTCAGGAGGCGGAGCGTCTCGCCGCTTCGGTCCCGGGCCTCGCCCTGAAGCCGCCGCGGCCCTCCTCGGAACGGGCCGGCGTCCATCGCGCCCGCCGCGCCGGCGCCGGCTATGATTTCTGGCAGCACCGTCCTTATGCGGCGGGCGACGCGCCGACCTCCATCGACTGGCGGCGCTCGGCGAAATCCGACGCCGGGCTGCTGGTGCGCGACCGGGAGCGGGAGACGGCGGCCGGGCTCGCCGCGTGGATCGATCCCTCCGCCTCCATGGCCTATCGCGACCGGGGCCCCGTTTCGAAACGCCGCCGCGCCCTCGAACTCGCCCTCGCCTTCGCCGAGGCCGCGGCGCGCTCCGGCGAGCCCGTCTCGCTCCTTGCAAACGGTCCTGCGCGCCGGATCTCCGGACGCGGCGCTGCGGCCGAGCTTGCAGGAGAGTTCCGCACCCAGAAGGATACACCTCCCGCGAGGCCGCTCCCGGGCGCCGCGACCGTTCTGATCGCCAGCGACTTCTTTTTCGATCGAACGCAGATCGAGCCCTTCGTTCTCGCCTGCGCCGAGCGCGGTCTCGCCGGCGTCTTTCTCGCGGTGAACGATCCGAGCGAGACGGCGCTCGGGCTTTCCGGGCGGGTCGAGATCGAAGACGTCGAAGGCGGCCCCCGCCTGAAGCTCGAAGCCGCGAATGCGCTGAAATCCGCATACGACGCCGCCTTCGAGGAAAACCTGAAAGGCGTCGCCGATCTCGCCGCGCGGGCGGGCTGGCGGCTCATCGCAACGCGGACGGACGAGCCGGCAGAAGCGGCGTTCCGTGAACTGACCGCGCACCTCGCCGCGCCGCTGCGCGGAGGCGCTTGAGCCGTGGGCGGCCTTTCCTTTGCAGCGCCCCTCGCCCTCCTCGGGCTCCTCGCGCTGCCGGCCCTCTGGCTCCTCATCCGCCAGGCGCCGCCGGCGCCGAAGCGCGTCGCCTTTCCCGGCGTCTATCTCCTCCGTCAGCTGCAGGACGCCGAACAGACGCCGGCGCGGACCTCGCTCTGGACGCTCATCCTCCGCGCCCTGTTGATCACGGCCCTGACGCTCGGTCTTGCAGGGCCTGTCCTCGACGACAATCCGGAGACGACGACGAGCGATCCGCTGCTCATCGTCTTCGAGAACACCTGGCCCGCCGCGGCCGATTTCCGCCGCCTCCGCAGGACCGCCAACGACGCGGCGGCGCGCGCGGAAGCCGCGGGGCGCTCCGTGCTCGTCGTCGTCGCGGCGCCGGAGACGGGCGAGACCGTCCTTGCGCCGCTGGAGCCGAACGCGGCGGCGATCCCCGCTTCCATCGCCCCCGTCGCCTGGCGGCCCCACCGGGCGGCGCTCGCGCAACTGATCGATGCGGCGGCGCCGGCGCGCGCGGAAACCCTCTGGATCGCCGACGGGCTCGCCGGCGACGACGACCCAGCGTTCGCGCGGCGCCTCGCGGCGCGGGGCCCGGTCTCCCTCGTCGCGCCGCCGCTTCGCGCGGCTCTCGCCGAGGCGCGGCCGGTTGCAGACGGGATCGCCCTTTCCGCAGTCGGCGTGGAGCGCGGCGCGACGGTTCCGGTCACGGCCTACGGACAGGACGGACGCCTCCTCGGCGGCGCCGACCTGACTGCGGAGGCGGACGGCGTCCTCTCAGGCGTCCTTCCCCTGCCGCCGGGCGCCCGCGCGGGCGTGCGGATCGTGCGGATCGACGGCGTCGGGACGGCGGGCGCAGCGCGGCTGGTCGATGCGCGGACCCGCCGCCCGCGGGTCGGCCTTGCAACCCTTGCGGATCTTTCCAGCCGCGAACTTCTGACGGGCTTCTACTACGCGGACCGTGCGCTTGCGCCCCATGCGGACCTCTCCCGCGGCGCGCTGTTCGATCTCGCCGATGAAGACCTCGACGCCATCGTGCTCGACGATCGCGGCGCCCTGCGGCCGCGGGAAATCGCGGCGCTCAACACGTTCGTCGCCCAAGGCGGCGTCTTCATCCGCTTCGCCGGGCCGCGCCTCGCTCGCGCGACCCGCGAGGGCGACATCCTGACGCCTGCGCCCCTGCGCGGCGACGCCCGCAGCCTCGACGGCGCCCTCTCCTGGGAGGCGCCGCAGGACGTCGCGCCGTTCCCGGCGGAGAGCCCGTTCGCCGGGATCGCGCCCCCTGAGAACGCGGCCGTGAAGCGACAGGTGCTCGCCTCGCCCGGCGCGCTTCTCGACGAGGACATTGCGGTCTGGGCGTATCTCGCGGATGGAACGCCCCTCGTCACAGCCCGGCGCTCCGGCGACGGATGGATCGTCCTCTTCCATGTGACCCTGGACCCGGACTGGTCGGACCTCCCCCTCTCCGGCGCTTTCGTGGAGATGCTCCGGCGCGCGGCGCTCGCGGGCGGAGGGAAGCGGCGCGGCGAGGACGGGGGTCCTGACGGGCCGCTCGCCGCCATCAGCACCCTCAGCGGCTACGGCGCCGTCCAGCCCGCGGGCGCCGCCCCCGCCGTCGCGGTCGGCGAGGACGCGCCAGCGGGGCCCGACCGCCGCCCGGGCTTTTACGGCGACCCCGCCGCTCCCGCCGCTATCAACGCTCTGCGCCCGGACGAGCCCTACGAACCGCTCGCGACGCCAGCAGGCGTCCGCCGCCTCGCCCTCGAGGACGGGGGACGGCTGGAGCTCGGCCGCTGGCTGATCGCCGCGGCGGGCGTCTTTTTCCTCATCGATCTCATCGCCGCTGCAGTCGCGGCCGGCGCGGTCCGCGCGCCGCGGCTTCGGGCCGCCTCCATCGCGGCGCTGGCGGTTTTCGCTTCGCCCCTGGTGTACGCAGATCCTGCCTCGGCCCAGTCCGCAGCGGAGGACAAGGCGCTCGAAGCGGCCCTCGCGACGCGGCTCGCCTATGTGCGCACCGGCGACGCGCAGGTCGACGAAACGAGCCGTCTCGGCCTTGAAGAGATCAGCCGCGAGCTTGCGCGCCGCACCTCCGTCGAGCCAGGCCCCCCCATGGCGATCGATCTTGAAACGGACGAACTCGCGGTCTTCGCCTTTCTCTACTGGCCGATTTCAAGCAACGCCGTTGTTCCGAGCGACGCGGCCCTCGCGGCGGTGGACCGGTTCGCGGCGACCGGCGGGCTCGTCGTTTTCGACACCCGCGACGCGCCGGAACGCGCGCTTGGGATCGACACGGCGCAGACGCGGCGCCTCGGCGACATCCTCCGCCGCCTCGGCGCGCCGCCCCTGCGCGAGCCGCCGGGCGACCACGTCCTCTTCCGTTCGTTCTTCCTGCTGAACGATCTCACCGGGCGCTATGCGAACGGCCCGGTCCTCATCGCCGCGGACGCGGGCGTCGGGGCGGACGGGGTGAGCGGCTATCTCATCGGCGGGCGCGACTGGGCGTCGGCGTGGGCGGTCGACCCCTTCGGCCGGCCGATCCGGCCGCTTGAGCCGAACTTCCCCCGCCAGCGCGAGTTCGCGATCCGCGCCGGGGTCAACATGGCGATGGTGTCCCTTAGCGGAAACTATAAGTCCGACCAGCTGCACCTGCCGGAACTCCTCCGCCGGCTGGAGGGACGATGAGCGCCGATCTCGCCTTTGCGCCCGCTCTTCCGTGGCCGGCCTATTGGGCGCTTGCGGCGCTCCTCGGCGCGGTCGTTCTGACGCTTTTATGGCGTCGCGCGCGCGGGAGCCTTGCGCGATCCGCCGCCGCCCTCGTTCTGCTCGCCGCCCTCGCCGGGCCTCAGCTTGTCTCCGGAGACCGCGAGCCCTTGAACGATATCGCGGTCGTTCTCGTCGATCGCTCGGGAAGCCAGTCCCTCGGCGAACGGCCGTCGCGCACGCAGGAGACGCTCGCCGCGCTCAACGCCCGCCTCGCCGGCCTCGACGGCCTCGAGACCCGCGTCGTCGAAACCGAAGCCGGCGGCGCGAGCCGGCTCGCAGCCGCCGTCGAAGCGGCCGTCGCCGACATCCCGCGCGGACGGCGCGCCGGCGTCCTCGCCGTCTCCGACGGCCGCGCGCTCGACATCGACCCCGACGCGACATCCGATGCGCTGCAAGGTGCGGCGACCCGCGTGGGAGCGCCGGTTCATCTCGTCTCGACCCAGGGCGGCGAGTTCGACATCCGGGTCGAGGTCGAGGGGGCGCCCCGCTACGGCGTCGTCGGCGAGGAGATCGCGATCGAATTCACCGCCCATGCGGACGGCTCGGTCGCCGCCGGCCCGATCCCGGTGGAAGCGCGCATCGACGGGGAGAGCGTCGGACGCGGATCGTTCGTCCCGGGAGCGACCGCCCGATTCGACGTCCCCGTGCGGCGGGCGGGGCCGCTCGTCATCGAGCTCGAAGCCGAAGCTGCGCCGAGCGAACTCACGCTCGCCAACAACACCGCCCTCATCGAGGCGCGCGGCGTGCGCGACCGCCTGCGCGTCCTTCTCATCTCGGGCGAGCCGCACCCGGGGCAGCGGAGCTGGCGCAATCTCCTGAAATCCGACCCGTCGATCGATCTCGTCCACTTCACGATCCTCCGACCACTGGAGAAATCTGATTCAACGCCCCCGGAGGAGCTCGCCCTCATCCCCTTCCCGACCCGGGAGCTTTTTATCGAGAAGCTGACGGAATTCGATCTCATCATTTTCGATCGGTACACGTATCGGGGCGTTCTTCTCTCGATCTATTTCGACAATATCGTCCGCTATGTGGAGGCGGGCGGCGCGCTCCTCATCGCGTCGGGGCCGGAATTCGCAGGACCGGGCAGCCTCGCCGCCCAGCCGAACCTGCCCTTCGTCCTGCCGGCCGCGCCGAGCGGGCGCGTCTATGAGAGCTGGTTCCGCCCGGCGCGAACCGATCTCGGCCGACGCCATCCCGTCACCGCGAGCCTCGAGGGCGAGGACGCCTGGGGGCGCTGGGGGCGGATCGTCGGCGTGTCGGCCGTCGCGGGCGAGGCCCTCATGCAGGGACGGGACGGCGCGCCTCTCCTCGTCGTCGAGCGGATCAAGGAGGGCCGCTCGGCGCTTCTGCTGTCCGATCACGTCTGGCTTTGGGCGCGCGGCTTCGAGGGCGGCGGTCCCTATACGGAACTGATGCGCCGCGTCGCCCACTGGCTGATGGGCGAACCGGACCTCCAGGAGGAGGCCCTCAGAGCCCGCATCGCCGGCGATGAGCTGATCGTCGAGCGACGCAGCCTCTCCGAAACCCCGCCGGAGGCGCGCTACGCCGGCCCGGATGGTGAAGAACGCCCAATCGATCTTCGCCCCGCCGGGCCCGGCCTCTTCCGCGGCGAGGTGCGCGCCGAGGACACCGGCGTCTACCGGGCGCGCTCGGACGAGCTCTACGCCGTCGCCGTGAAGGACGTCGACGCCGGCGCGGAGCTCGCTGCGCCCATCGGCCCGGAGACCCTCGCCAGCCTCGCCGAAGCGACGGGCGGCGGCGCCTTCGGCTATGAGGCGCCGCCGGATATCCGCCGCGTCGGCCCGCGGGGCGACCGGTCGGGCGCAAACTGGGCGGGCCTCGTGCGCAACGGCGCGACGCGGGACGGGCCGGCGGAAGCCCGCGACCTCCTGCCGCCGGGGGCGGCCCTCGCCATACTCCTTGCGGTCTTCGCCCTCGCCTGGGCGCTCGAAGGCGGGCTCCTGCGCCGGCGGGACCCCGCCTGAGGCCATCTGGGCGCACGCCTTTTAGCGATCCGTTTAACGGGACTCATACGCCTTCGGGCCCAGTCTCGCCCTCTAGTTTGGAGAGGTGGCGAGGGGCGGCCATGTCGGAAGCGCGCGAGCTGTTCGCAAAATCACTCTTCGGCCGCAAACGCGGCGCGGACGCCGAGCAGGTCGTGGACATCGCGGCCGGCGTCTCGCGTGCGCTGAAGCAGTCCGCCGCGCCCGCTGCGCCGGCGAAGCCGCAGCGCGTGCCGCCGCAGCTGAAATCCGCTCTTAAAACCATCGAACAGGCGCTCTTCGCGATCGACGAGACCCGCGAGATCCTGGAAGAAGCCTGCGAGGTCGCCCTGCAGGCGCGCGAGCTCGACGACGAAATCGGCCGCGCCCTCCTCGCGGAACGCTATGACGAACTGCGGCTGTCGATCGACGCCGTCCTGACGAACGCGGCCTCGCCCGAGGGAGATCTCCTTTCTGCTTCCGCGCGCCCGCTCGATCTCGGTCTCGCCGGCGCGGTACGCTTCACCATCGGCGCCCACCGGCTGGATATCGGCCCGCGCGGCCTCGACCTGCCGCCGCCGCGCGAGGCTTTCGAGGAGATCGACGAGGTGCTGACCGTTCTCGACCGTCTGGACCGCGCCCTCGTGAAGATCGACCGCGCCGCCGACCAGTATTGCCGCGACGCGACCTTCCTCCACGCCCGGGCCGCCCTCGCGCCCGGATCCGTCGTCGCAAAGTGACCATCCGAACCGGGAGAACCGCCGTGACCAGCAAAAACAAGAGCATTCGGACCGCGATGTTCCTGACCGCGGCCTGCCTCGCCGCCTCCGGGTGCGTGGTGACGAAAGCAGCGACGACGACCATCGGCGTCGCCGGCAAAGCGGCGACCACGACGATCGGCGTCGCGGGCAAGACCGCGGGCGCAGCGATCGACGTCGCGACGCCGGACGGCGACAAAGACGAGAAAAAGAAATCGAAAAAGCGCGGGGACGAGACGGACGACGACGTCGAGCAGGCCGGCCAGGCCGACCGGTAAAGGGCCGAGCGCCGACCGCGTCGGCTCGGCGGGCGGCGATCACGTTCACGTGCAATGTGAACAAGCGCCGCCAACCGTGTATTGTCTCCAGGCGTCAGCCAGGAGGCAGCCATGCACGCCAAATCAGCCCTTATCGCCGCAACCGCTCTCGCCGCCGCCTTGTCGGCCTGCGCGACGACCGACGGCTTTTCCGTGTTCGACGAGACGTCGGTCTCGAACGAAGCCGCGCTGAACGCATCGGGCGGCGTCTTTGTCGCTCCGGTGACGTTCGATCTCGAACCGTTCGTGCGGTCGATCGGCCCGAGCCCCGGAACCCGGCGCCAGCGGCCGGTGAGCGATCGCGATCTTGAAAATCTTGCGGAGAACTTCCGGGACGACATCGTCCGCGCCCTCGACAATTCAGGCGTCCAGGTGCTCGACGAAGCCTCGTCCGACGGGCTCGTCGTCGAACCCGTGCTCACCCGCGTCTCCTCCACCCGCCCGAGCTTTGCGGAGCTGTCGGACAACCCGGCGCTTTCGGCCCGATCGATCTATGCGGGCGGCGGAGCCGTCCGGGTGGTCTTCAAGCGCGATGGCGACGAGGTTGCGGTTTTTGAGGACACCGAGATCACGACGCTTGGCGACGGTCGGCCACGCGTCGGGATCTGGTCGGACCTCAACCGCGAATTCGACCGCTGGGCCCGCGGGATCGCCCTCGTTCTAGGCGGCTGATCACGCCGGCGGATCGTAGGAGCAGCTCTCTCCGTTCGAGGGGCGCGCGACCGTCACGTTCGCGAGCCCTTTGAACTGCGGCTTGAGGCGGCCGGCGATCCAGAGCGCGATGCGCTCGAGGGTCGGCGTCTCCAGCCCGGCGATCTCGTTGAGGTAGGCGTGATCGAGTTCG